>JAEFBC010000261.1 GCA_016292155.1 Saccharofermentans sp.
CGGGCTCGGAAGGCTTCTCCCTGACCCATGGCTGGTGATCAACAGAAGATGCAGATACCAGGAGCGAGAAGACCAGAGTAACGCAAATGGAAGCTATCTGGATCTCTTTGGACGTGATCTTATGAGCCAGAAGGTTCTTGATCCTCATCTTGGTCTCCATGCCGCCAAAGCTAAGACCACTGAATGCTGTGCTCTGCATGAACGCGCCCTTATTGTCGTCAGCCGCATGTCTTACGAGAGACTTGCAGTATTCCTTGACCATCGAAAGATTGAAATTGCTCGTTGTCTCTTCATCGACACGCATTTCGATATCTGCGCAGAGCATAAAGAAAGCGAGCCATACAAGCGGATTGAACCAGTGAATGCAAAGGACGATATAGCTTAGAAGCTTTGTAAGTCCGTCCTTGTTCTTGATGTGCGTCCACTCGTGATTAAGGACATATTCTCGCTCGTCGTCATCCATGTTGATTGGGAAAAAGATCTTCGGCTTTATGATACCTACGACGAATGGCGAATCGATATCATTGGCCATGTAATATCTTCCGTCGAAAGAGCGTGAACTCCATCTCGCCCTTGAATAGAAGATCGCATATCTTATTGCCGAGAAAATGAGCATGCCTACCATAACGGTGAGCCAGATATACGGAAGCACTGACTTGAACGTCACCTTCGGAGCCTGTTCAGTAACCACGGGAGCGGTCTCAGGAGCATCAGAGCCGTTATCAATTACGGCAGTATCAGGTGCATTCTGTTCCACAACCACAGGTGCGGTGTCGACTACAGCGATCTCTCTTAATCTCGTCTCAGGATCGTAGGTTGTGGGCTCTGCTGACACGGTCTTCGGCTGCACGAGCTTGCCAAAATTAAGGATGCTCGTCGGCGAATTGAAATTGAATGGTACCACAAGCCTTAATCCAACAATGATCCAGAAAAGGATCATGACCTTCTTGGGGCATTTCTTGAAGATCAGTCTGAACAACAGCACGACCAGTATTGCAATACTGCCGTACAGGCTCATCTCCAACACTTTGGAAAATATATAACTCATAACACTCTATCCCTGAATATGTTCCTTATTCTTCCGTATGCTGTTCGATCATGTCGATAAGACTCTGGGCATCTTCCTTGCTCATCTTCTTGCCTCCGCCCAAAAAGGCATTAACGAACATCGGCAAAGATCCCTTGAAGTTCTTCTCGACAAGTTCCTCGCTCTGCTGCTTCTGAAGCTCATCTCTGCCTATCAGATATGTAATAGTGGACTTCTCACTCTGGATAAATCCCTTATCCTGCAGTCTTTTGAGCATGGTATAGACGGTGGTCTTTTTCCAGCCGTGGATCATCTCACACATGGTGGATAACTCGCCTGAGGCGATCGGCGAATATTCCCAAATGATCTCCATCAGCTTATATTCGCTGTCACCAATAGAATTTTCTTTCATATGCATATTTCCCCTTATATATTTTTCAACATTCTACAAGTGTAGAATTAAGATGTCAACTTCTTTATACTTCTTTTTTGTGTTACCTTACATTTAAGGAGGTAATTGCGCATGAAATATGACAACGACAGGCTCGGAGCGGCATTGAAGCTCTATCTGGGAACCGATCCTCTGCCGATGCATATGCCGGGAGGCAAGCGCAACCCGGACTTCGTGTCACAGGCATTCATGCGTGATATCACTGAGATCGGCGGATTCGATAACCTCCACTCCCCTACAGGCATCCTTAAGGACATGGAAGACTGCGCAGCTACCATTTGGAATGCGCGAAATGCTTTCATATCGGTAAACGGCTCCACTGCCTTGATCCTTGCAGCCATCTGGAGCGCTTCGATCCTTTATCCGAACACCAAGATCTTAACCGCGATGAACTGCCACCTGTCGGTCTGGAATGCGTTAGAACTCACCGGTTCTTCTATCGTTCCGCTGATGCCAGCATTCGACATTGGACTTCCTTTCGCAGGTCCCGTCGCACCTTCCGATATCGAGAGAGTCCTTGCAAGAGACCCTTCGATCAAGATAGTCGTAATCACTTCACCCACTTACGAGGGCGTCCAGTCCGATACTGAAGAGATATTCCGCATCACCAGAAAATACGATGCCCTGCTCATAACAGACAGTGCCCACGGCGCTCACTTAGGAATCGACAATTCGTTCTTCGGACCTGATTCCAAGGGTGATATCGTCATTAAGAGCCTTCACAAGACTTTATCTTCGCCTACCCAGACAGCGGTAATGCTCCTCCACGAAGGGTGCCCCATTGAAGAGTCGCTTATCAGAAGAGGCCTTGATATCTTTGAGACATCGAGCCCTTCGTACATACTCCTAAGCGGCGTATCGAAGTGCCTTTCGAGCCTTTATTCAAAAGGCCCTGCGATCTTAAAGCCGTGGGAGGAAGCCATCGTTTATGCCGAAGAGAACTTAAGGGGACTTAAGAATTTCAGACTCTGGGAAGCCCCTGTCAGGGAGCGCTCCAAGTTCGTCATAATGGGCTATGGTGATTTTGTTTTCGATCAGTTAAGAGGAACATTCAACATCGAATGCGAAGCGAGCTTCCCTTCCCACATGATCGCCATGACAGGCATAGGCGACACCGTAAATTCCGTAAAGCGCTTCTGCGATGCGGTCAAAGCCATAGATGACGCGGTTGATGAGCCTTACACCGAATCGCAGTTCATCTCCAGGCCTTACCCGAGATTTGCAATGACGCTCCGCGAAGCTTCACAGTCAAGGCTCCGCTGCGTTGAGTTGGAACCCGAATACTGCATCGGACGCGCCTCAGGAGAATTCATCTATGCCTTCCCGCCGGGGATCCCGGTCCTGATGCCTGGTGAAGTGATCACGGAAGACACCGTAAGGCTCATTTCGAGAGGCGATATCCACCTTCTCATGGGCGGAGGCCGCACCTACAACGGACTGATACCCGTTTTGCCTTGACTGTTATAATTCATCAAAGTATAATTCATCTATTAAAAACAAGGGAGATTAATCATTATGACAAGAATCGTTACTATTGAGACAAGAGATCTCGAGAAGTCAGCTAAGGAAGGCGGATGCGGCGAGTGCCAGACATCTTGCCAGTCTGCATGCAAGACATCCTGCGGTGTTGCAAACCAGCCTTGCGAGCAGCTCAAGAAATAATCTGAGTTTATCTTGAAGACTAAGAGGTCTCATTTTACGTGGGACCTTTTTTTATGAAATCGGGAGTTTACATGATCCACTGCTATCAATTTGAAGGTCTTAACATCGTACTCGACTGCTATTCGGGTTCTATTCACATGGTCGACGAAGTCGCCTATGACATGATCCAATGGTACGAAAATGAGCCAGCAGAAGATGTTATCGCCAAAGCAATCGAAAAGCACGGCATCACAAGAGAAGATGCCGAGGAATGCATCGCCGACATCGATGACCTTAAGACAGCAGGCAAACTCTACGCTCCAGACAAATACGAGCACTTAGCAAAGGACTTCAGAAAAAAGAATTTCAAGATCAAGGCTTTGTGCCTCCACGTTGCCCACACATGCAACCTCAACTGCTCCTACTGCTTCGCAAGCCAGGGCAAGTACCACGGCGAGCGTGCTATCATGAGCTATGAGGTCGGCAAGAGGGCTATAGATTTCCTCATCGAGAATTCAGGCTTCCACAAGAACCTTGATATCGACTTCTTCGGCGGCGAGCCCCTCATGAACTGGGAAGTTGTAAAGCAGCTCGTTGCTTACGGCCGTGAGCAGGAGAAGATCCACAACAAGAATATCCGTTTCACTCTTACGACAAACGGTATGCTCCTGGACGATGAGGTCACTGAATTCTGCAATAAGGAAATGCATAATGTCGTCCTCTCTTTGGACGGCCGCAAGGAAGTAAACGACCGTTTCAGAGTCGACTATGCAGGACACGGATCCTACGACAAGATCGTTCCGAACTTCCAGAAGTTCGTCGCAAAGCGCGGTAACTTAAGCTATTACATGCGCGGCACATTCACGCATTTCAATACAGATTTTGTAAACGATATAAAGCAGATGCTGGATCTGGGCTTTACAGAGCTCTCTATGGAGCCTGTTGTTTGCGAGCCTTCCAGCCCTTCAGCAATTACAAAGGAAGACCTGCCCATTGTTTTCGAGCAGTACGAAGAGCTCGCAAGACTCATGGTACAGCGCTACAAGGAAGGCAGGCCCTTCACCTTCTACCACTATATGCTCGACCTCACATGCGGTCCCTGCATCTATAAGAGGATCGCAGGCTGCGGCGCAGGAACAGAATACCTCGCCGTTACACCTTGGGGCGATCTCTATCCCTGCCACCAGTTCGTAGGTGACCAGGCATATAAGATGGGTTCTATCTACGAAGGCGTCACCAATCTTGAGTATCAGGACAGATTCGCACACTGCAATGCCTACAGCCGACCTGAATGTAAGGACTGCTGGGCTAAGCTCTACTGCTCCGGCGGGTGCGCTGCAAACGCATACCACGCTTCAGGCGATATCAACGGCATCTACGAGATGGGCTGCGATATCTTCCGCAAGAGAATAGAATGCGCGATTGCAGTCAAGCTCTTAACTTCAGGCCTGGAACAGCCCGGCGAAAAGAAATAAGACCAACCGGCCGCCTCATACAGAGACGGCCTTTATTATAGTTTTCCCAAAATATTCCAGTAAACGGAGATTATAATATGCTTATGATGTACCAAAGAACTGCTCTTGATGAAATAAGAATAACCGACGACAGATGGAAAGCCTGCGAGGACAAGAACGCGCTTTTCATATCTTCCATGGATCCTGAGAGAGTCCTTGCGGGATTCAGAAGGACCTGCGGGCTCGGAACGGATGCTGAGCCGTACGGCGGCTGGGAAAACAGCCTTATCGCAGGACACGGCGTTGGCCATTATTTCTCTGCGCTCGGAATGCGCATTTCAGTTCTCCGCGGCAGTGGGAATAGTACTGAACTTGAAGATCTCACCTCAAAAGCAAATGCGATCGTTACAGGTCTTCGTGAGTGCCAGATAAAGCTCGGAAACGGCTTTCTGAGCGCTGCAACGGTTCAGGATGAAGATAATCCTTATATCCAGTTCGATGTGCTTGAAGGCAAGGCAGAAGGTCAGCAATGGGTACCCTGGTATGCGCTGCATAAGGTATTGCAGGGGATCATGGATCTGTGGACTTACGGCGGTATCGAAGGCGCCGATCAAACAGCTCTGGCACTTGCAGACTGGGTCTCTGACCGGGTTCTGGCCTGGGACAAAGAAACGCGCAGGAAAGTTCTTTCCGTCGAATACGGCGGCATGAACGACAGTCTATATCAGCTCTATATCCTGACGGGCAGCAAGAGATATTTAAGCGCTGCGGAAGTATTCGATGAACCTGAATTATATGAAGAACTCTTAAGCTTTAAGAACCGCATGAGAGGCGTTCACGCCAACGCTACCATCCCCAAGATCTTAGGGTATCTTGAAGGCGCCAGAGCTTTTGATAAGGCAGGGCTCAAGGATTCGGCCGGCCCCCGCATCACAACAGCAGAGAAGTTCTGGGATGCTGTCATAAGCAACCAGACCTACGCCACAGGCGGCATCGGCGACATGGAACACTTCTTTGCTGACGGACTTCTCGACGGCTCACGCACGCAGTGCAACGCCGAGAGCTGCTGCTGTTATAACATGATGAAGCTCTCGCAGCTTCTTTTCGAACTTACGGGAAAACCCAAGTATCTCGATTACATAGAGCGGGCCCTCTGGAACGCAAAGCTCGGCTCGGTCGGACCTGACGGCGGATACACTTATTTCAACCCTATGGCGACTGGTTATTACAGGCTCTATTCACCTTCCAAGCCTTCCGTGAATCCTTTCTGGTGCTGCGTCGGAACGGCGCTGGAAGATTTCACTATGGCCGGCGGCAAGATCTGTTACCGCAAGGATTCAGATCTTTACATCACACAGTGGATCTCATCCGATATCCGCTTTGGAGAACAGGTGTTAAGGCTCCGTGTGGATTACGGCAAAGGCAAGCTTTCCATAAGCTGCAAAGAGTGTGGTGAAGCGAAGATCACAGGCATTAAGCTCCGCATCCCAAGATGGATAAAGAACAGGGAATCAATACTGCCTGACAGCGAAGATTTTCTTAATGCCGGATTATCACCTGACGGTGCTTTTGAACTTGATTTTGAGATGCAGTTAAAGCTTACCGGGCTTCCTGATGACCCTTCCGCAAAAGGCTTTATGTACGGACCTTTTGTGCTCTGCGTGCCGCTCGGAAATGATAAGTGGGGCATCACCGAGAATGCCGGTATCGAAGTTGTGGCTCCGGCATGGAAAGTTGTTTTCGATGCTTCCGTAAAAAGCAGTATCAATTACGGAAAGACACAGCGGGCCGTCCTCGACCGAGAGTATCTGACGCTGCCTGAAGGCGCCTCATTGCAGGATTTCTCCGAAGATCCGGAAAAGTATCTCGTAAAGGATAATGACTGCTTCATGCTTACAGGTCTTAAGGACTTCAAAGGCGATGATATAAGCCTGACTCTTATCCCCTACAGTCAGGCGGGGAATGAAAGATACGGAATATACTGGTATTTGCAATCTGGCAAAGACTGAGCACTATATCGCCATTGCTTAAGAGGTCACGGCCTCTTTCAGACAATTACTTCGGCGCAGTTATCGTAAAGAATACGTAATCGTCAGTATCCTCGTCGTCGCCGAAAGGCTCGGGCGGGCAGAAATCAGGGGTATTCTCTTCGACAAGTTCCTGAACAGATCTGTCGGTGTCGTTAGCGACATAAACGCACATGAGAAGACCGTCGTAGAACTCCGGAACGATGAAATAAGAAGTCGAATTTATCTTTACTGTCTGGGACAACAATATGGCTCCGCCTTCATTCCTTGTCTCGGATTTCTCGATCTCGGAATGGCGGAATTCGTAGTAATCCAGCCTGTACTTTTCGCCCTTATAGACGAAGTTGCCTGTAACGCCAAAGCTGTCTATAGATGTTGAGAGAAATACGGACGGGATTACCGTGCCTGTATAGAAATCCACGAATTCGACATTGTGATATGAGAAGAACGAAGTGTAGTAGGAAGCCGGCTCTCTCGTATATATCGGGAAGATCTGCTCGTAATTGACTTCATAGACCAGGCAGCCAGGATAGTCTTCACAGCGGTAGACCTGAATGGTTGGTTTGGTTACCGTGGAAATAAAGTTCAGGTTCTCATTGACCTGGTTATATTTGGAATCAAGAGCAAGATACACGAAATAATTGTCGACATCGGAGCTTGCTATGCGGAGCTTCTTGTCAGCGCCCCACGGCTTGCTGAAATCATCAACATAGAAATCATCGTAAGTGGCTTTTACATCGACCCTCGTAAGATCGTGGGTGGGCTTTCCCATCGGGATCATAGGTGTCGGAATAGCCGTTGACGGAGTCGTGTTATCGTCGTCAAAAGGCCTCTTTTTGTTATTAGCGGGCTGGCCGCACGACGAAAGAAGCAACGAGAAAACTAATATTGAAGATATTGCTGCTAAACGCTTTTTCATGATCCTATCCCTATAAACTACTATCCCTTTTTCATCCTTAAGAGAATTATATCATCAGTCCGCATTATTTCGCGATAAAACGAAAGAGGTTGCCACAAAGCAACCTCTTTTTAATCCTTTCTTCTGTCCGGAAAATATCACTCGAGTTCGAATGCGCCGGTGTAGAGCTGGTAGTAAGTACCCTTCTCTGCAATGAGCTGCTCGTGTGAGCCGCGCTCGATGATCTTACCGTGATCCAATACCATGATGACATCAGAATTCATGACGGTGGACAGTCTGTGAGCGATAACGAATACCGTTCTGCCCTCCATGAGCTTGTCCATACCACGCTGAACGATAGCTTCCGTACGTGTATCGATAGAGGACGTAGCTTCGTCGAGGATCATTACCGGCGGGTTGGCTACAGCTGCTCTTGCGATCGCAATAAGCTGTCTCTGGCCCTGCGAAAGGTTGGAACCGTTGTTATTGAGCATCGTCTCATAACCGTCAGGAAGACGCTCGATAAAGTCAGCGGCACCTGCAAGTTTTGCTGCCTCTTTGCACTCTTCATCAGTAGCATCGAGCTTGCCGTAACGGATGTTCTCCATAACGGTGCCCGTGAAGAGATTTGTCTCCTGAAGAACAAGACCTAAGGATCTTCTCAAGTCCTTCTTCTTTATCTTGTTGACATTGATGCCGTCGTAACGGATCTTACCGTCAGCAATATCGTAGAAGCGGTTGATGAGGTTTGTGATCGTCGTCTTTCCTGCACCTGTCGCACCTACGAAAGCAACCTTCTGGCCGGGCTTTGCGAAGACGGAAACATCGAAAAGAACCTGCTTTTCGGGCACATAGGCGAAGTCGACTTCGTTCAGGAGCACGTCGCCCTTAAGCTCTGTGTATGTGATCGTGCCATCTGCCTTGTGAGGATGCTTCCATGCCCAGTGGCCTGTCTGGTGATCTGCTTCTGTGATCGTGCCGTCAGATGCGATATTTGCATTAACGAGCGTTACATAGCCGTCGTCTGTCTCAGGCTCTTCATCGAGAAGAGCGAAGATTCTCTGGGCACCTGCGCCGGCCATTACGATAGCGTTCATCTGCATCGTGAGCTGGTTGATGTTGCCCATGAACTGCTTGCTTCCGTTAAGGAACGGTACGACGATGTCAACGCCCATCGGAAGTCCGGAGAATGAGAGATTGACTGCGTTAAGAGCGACCATGAGACCGCCTGCAACAGCTAAGAGAACATAGATAATGTTTCCGATGTTGTTGATGATAGGACCCAGGATATTCGCATATGTGTTTGCTTTGCCGCTGTCTTCAACGAGGCCGTCATTGAGCTTGCTGAACTCTTCCGTGACCTTGCCCTCGTGATTAAATACCTTAACGACCTTCTGGCCGTTCATGATCTCCTGAACGTATCCTTCCGTAGAGGCAACGGCCTTCTGCTGCCTGATAAAGTAATTGGCAGACTTAGCGCCGACCTTGCCTGTTACGAACATCATCGCAACGATTCCGATGACCATGATCAAAGTAAGCCAGATGCTGTAGCGGAGCATCGTAACGAATACTGTGATGACAACCACGCCCGCCCTGATAATGTTCGGGATGGCCATTGAGACGAGCTGTCTTAATGTATCGATATCGTTGGTATAGTGGCTCATGATATCGCCATGCTTGTGAGTATCGAAATATCGAAGCGGCAGTGTCTGCATCTTGTTGAACAGGTCAGTTCTGAGCTTGTGCAGGAACTTCTGCGTCATATAAGCCATGAGCTGTGAATTCAGGATGCTTACGATCGCAGCGCCTGCATAGATGCAGACAAGCGGGATCAGGTAAGAAACGATCTTGATCTTTGCATATTCCCAGTCGCCTGATCCGAGAGTCTCCTCAAGAACCGCAGTAACCTTCTGAAGGAATACCATAGGGAGTGCAGCAGCTACAGCGTTGTAGATGTTAAATATAACGATTACCCATGTAAGGACAGGGAACTGCTTGATATACATCTTTACGACGCGCTTAAGGCTTCCCATGGAACCGACGACCTGTGACATCGATGCCGGGCCTCTGCGCCTTCCGCCGGGTGCGGGTGCTGCTTCTGTTTTTTGCTTGGGAGCATTGGGCTTATTACTCATTGTCCGATCCTCCCTTCGTCTGTTCTTCATAGATTTCACGGTAGATCTCATTGCTCTTTAAGAGTTCTTCGTGAGTTCCGGTGCCCATGATCTTGCCGCCGTCCATGATGATGATCATGTCGCAGTCCTGAACGGAAGCGACTCTCTGGGCGATTATTATCTTTGTCGTCTCAGGGATATAAGACTTGAATCCCTTTCTTATCAGGGCGTCAGTCCTTGTATCGACTGCGGATGTCGAGTCGTCGAGGATGAGGATTTTCGGGCGCTTAAGAAGAGCTCTTGCGATACAGAGTCTCTGCTTCTGGCCGCCTGATACATTGGTACCTCCCTGCTCGATATGTGTCTCGAACCCTTCAGGGAATGAGGATACGAATTCATATGCCTGGGCGATCTTGCACGCCTCAACGAGTTCCTCATCAGTGGCATTCTCATTACCCCATCTGAGGTTCTCAGAGATCGTGCCTGAGAAAAGCTCATTCTTCTGAAGAACTACGGAAACCGCATCTCTCAAAGTCTTAACGTCGTAATCCTTTACGGGTACGCCGCCTACTCTAACCTCGCCTTCCGTAACGTCATAAAGCCTCGGAATGAGCTGGATCAAAGTGGTCTTGGATGAACCGGTACCGCCTAAGATACCTACTGACATTCCGCTGTCTATGTGAAGGTCGATGTCGAAAAGCGCATTCCTTGCAGCCTTCTCGGAATATTTGAAAGCGACATCAGTGAAATCGATAGAGCCGTCCTTGACTTCCATGACAGGATTCTCAGGATTTGCGATCGAAGGCTTCTCTTCGAGAACCTCAACGATACGCTTAGCGGCTTCAACCGACATCGTGAGCATAACGTAGATCATGGAGACCATCATGAGAGACATGAGGACCATGAAGCCGTATGTCATGAGCGCTGAGATCTGGCCGATGTTGACCGTGGCGCCGTGGCTTGTGATAGCAAGCTTGGAGCCTACATAGAGAACGAAAACAACGTTGAAATGCAGGCAGAGTTCCATGAGAGGAGAGTTAAGACCGACGATCTTCTCAGCCTTGGTGAAGTCCAGTCTGATATTGTCCGATGCTTTGCCGAACTTATCTTTCTCATATTCCTCTCTTGCAAAACCCTTAACGACACGCATGCCGCGGACGTTCTCCTCGATGGATTCATTCATCTTGTCGTACTTCTTGAAAACGGCACGGAAAGCAGGCATTGCGAGCTTACCGATAATGATGAGTCCTACAGCGAGGATCGGAACCACGATAACGAATGTCGTGGCAAGTGAACCTCCGAGAACATATGCCATGACGATCGCGAAAGCGAACATCAGAGGTGCTCTTACCGCAATCCTTATCATCATCATGAATGCGTTCTGAACAGTTGTGATATCAGTTGTCATTCTCGTAACCAGAGACGACGTGGAGAATTTATCGATATTTCCGAATGAGAACTTCTGAACCTTAGAGAACATATCAGCTCTGAGGTTGCCGGCAAACCCGGCCGAAGCCTTGGCGGAGAAATTGCCCGCCAGCGCTCCGCAGATAAGCGACAGGATAGCGGCCGCCGTAATAATACCACCCATCTTAAGGATGTTATCCATCTGGGCGTTATCCTGGATCTTATTTACCATGTCCGCTGTGATAAACGGTATGACTACTTCGAGAATAACTTCTCCGATAATAAACACGAGCGACAGTATCGTTTGCTTCGTATACTGCCGGATCGATTTCGCCAGTTTTAGTATCAAAGGACCTTCCTCCTGAACATAATGGAACATCTTATTATAGAACAAGGGAAAAAATATTTGTATTTATTATTTTATAATTTTGACGTACTTCTGTTGCGATGTTATTATTGTCTTTGGCTTTATTTAAATAAATAAAGCACAAGGGAGGAATAAACATGCCTGTAATGGATTTATTGAGACGCAACGCACGTGAACACGGCGATGAAGTAGCTCTCGTAGAACTTAACCCCACAATGGAAGACACAAGAAAGATCTCATTCAAGGAATTCGACCTTGTCCAGCAGACAAAGTCCATGCCTTACCGTCATGAGATCACATGGCAGATCTTCGATGAGAAGTCCAACAGAGTAGCAAACATGCTCCTGGGCAGAGGCATCAAGAAGGGCGACAAAGTAGCTATCCTTATGTTCAACTGCCTCGAATGGCTTCCTATCTATTTCGGTATCTTAAAGACAGGTGCCATCGCAGTTCCTTTTAACTTCAGATACACAGCAAACGAGATTTCCTACTGTGCGGATCTGGCCGAGATCTCTGTTATGTTCTTCGGTCCCGAATTCGTAGACAGACTTAATATCAACGCAGAAGAACTCACAAAGGACAGACTCCTCCTCTATGTAGGCGACGGTCAGGCTCCCGAGTTCGCAGAGAATTACTGGCAGCAGGTAGCTGACTATTCTTCCAAAGATCCCATGATCGAGCTTAAGGAAGAAGACTATGCAGCTATCTACTTCTCATCCGGTACGACAGGATTCCCGAAGGCTATCCTTCATCCTCACAGAAGCCTTACACAGGCTGCTGAGATGGAAGCTATCCATCACGAGACAGGCAAGAACGACTGCTTCCTCTGCATCCCGCCTCTCTATCACACAGGCGCCAAGTTCCACTGGATGGGTTCTTTGTGGACATGCTCCAAGGCAGTCCTCCTCAAGGGAACAAAGCCTGACGTAATCCTCAAGGCAGCTTCCGACGAGCAGTGCACTATCGTATGGCTCCTCGTACCGTGGGCACAGGACATCTTAGATGCTCTGGACAGAGGCGAATTAAAGCTTTCAGATTACAAGCTCGACCAGTGGCGTCTTATGCACATCGGCGCACAGCCCGTACCTCCGTCACTTATCCGTCACTGGAAGGATTATTTCCCGAATCACCAGTACGATACAAACTACGGTCTTTCGGAATCAACCGGTCCAGGCTGCGTTCACTTGGGACTCGAAAACACTCACAAGGTCGGCGCTATCGGCGTTCCCGGTTACCGCTGGGAGTGCAAGATCGTTGACGAGAACGGCAACACAGTGCCTCAGGGCGAGGTCGGCGAGCTCTGCGTTAAGGGCCCCGGCGTAATGCTCGAATACTATAGAAACCCTGAAGCAACAAAGGAAACATTAAGAGACGGATGGCTCTTCACAGGCGACATGGCGCGTCAGGATGAAGACGGTTTCTATTTCCTCGTTGACCGTAAGAAGGACGTTATCGTATCCGGCGGAGAGAACATCTATCCTGTCGAGATCGAGAACTTCCTCCAGGAATATCCCAAGGTAAAGGACGTTGCAGTTATCGGTCTTCCCGATAAGAGATTGGGCGAGATCACAGGCGCTATCGTTGAGATCGAACCCGGCAGCGGCTGCACCGTTGAAGAACTCGAGAAATTCTGCACACAGCTCCCCCGCTACAAGAGACCGAAGCAGATCATCTTGGCTGATGTCCCGAGAAATGCCACCGGCAAGATAGAAAAACCCGTTCTCCGTAAGAGATATGGCGCAGAAAGGCTTGTAGAACAGGAAAATCAGTCTTAAAATAAAAGCCTTGTGTTTTTAGACACAAGGCTAATTTTTTGAATAAAAAAGCTTCTTAACTTTCTTGAGGGTGGAAGAAGCAAAAAGTGAGGAATAAAAACATGGATTTGGCAATCAAGATCATCTTCCTTGTCGTCTTTTTCGCTGTCATGATCGCAATCGGTCTTGTCACACGTAAAAAGGCGAACAGTGTCGAAGGCTTCGTATTGGGCGGCAGAAACGCAGGACCCTGGCTTACGGCATTCGGTTACGGAACATCCTATTTCTCCGCTGTAGTTTTCATCGGATATGCAGGACAGTTCGGCTGGAAATACGGCGTCGCATCAACATGGATCGGCATCGGCAACGCAGTTATCGGTTCACTTCTCGCATGGATAATCCTTGGCAGAAGAACAAGAGTCATGACAAAGCACTTGAACTCCAAGACAATGCCTGACTTCTTCGGCAAGAGATTCGACAGCAAGTCGCTCCGTATCGCAGCTGCACTTATCTCCTTTATCTTCCTTATCCCTTATACATCTTCCGTATATAACGGTCTTTCCAGACTCTTTAATATGGCATTCAACATCGACTATAAGATCTGCATCATCGTAATGGCAGCTCTTACATGCGTCTATGTTATCCTCGGTGGCTACATGGCAACTGTCGTAAACGACCTCGTACAGGGCATCATCATGCTCTTCGGCATCACGGCAGTCATCGCTACTGTTCTTAACAACAACGGCGGATTCCTTACCGCTCTTACAACACTCTCACAGACAGAGTCCGACCTTCCTGTTACAGCAGGCATGCAGGGCGCGTTCACATCATTCTTCGGACCTGACCCTCTTAACCTCTTCGGTGTAATCATCCTTACATCTTTGGGTACTTGGGGCCTTCCCCAGATGGTCGGCAAGTTCTATGCCATCAAGGACGAGAAGTCCGTTAAGGCAGGAACGATCATCTCCACTATCTTCGCATTCATCGTTGCAGGCGGCTGCTACTTCTTGGGCGGCTTTGCAAGACTCTACAAGGATAATCAGGCAATCTACAAGGAAGACGGTTCCGTCATGTACGACTCCATCATCCCTACAATGCTCGATAACCTCCCTACGATCCTCGTCGGCGTAGTTATCGTACTTGTCCTTTCCGCTTCAATGTCCACACTGTCTTCCCTCGTTCTCACATCGAGCTCAACAGTTACTCTGGACCTCATTGAGCAGATCAAGCCCAAGAAGAACGAAGACAAGAAGAAGAGAGAAAAGACACAGCTCATCACAATGCGTCTCCTCCTCGTTTTCTTCATCGCAGTATCCGTACTCCTCTCACTTAACCCTCCGACGTTCATCGCTCAGCTCATGGGTTATTCATGGGGCGCACTCGCAGGAGCTTTCCTCGCACCGTTCCTCTGGGGTCTTTACTGGAAGAAGACAACCAAGCTTTCTGTCTGGGTATGCTTCATTTTCGGTGTCGGCTTCACAGTTGCAAACATGTTCTTAAAGTTCATCGCATCTCCTATTAACGCCGGTGCGGTCACAATGGTTGCAGGTCTCGTCATCGTACCTCTCGTAAGCCTTATCACACCTAAGCTTGCAAAGGACAAGGTCGACGGAATCTTCTCCTGCTACGATGAGAAGGTTACAGTCGAGAAGAGATATTCACTTCCCGAGGAAGCACCCGCTGACGAAGCTTGATAAATACAGCTTGAATCTTTATAAAGGCCTGTCACTTCGGTGGCGGGCCTTTTTGTTTGCCTCCGCTATATTTGAATCCCGCGTGACTGATTGTGTTTTTGCCTGCACCCCATGTGACTGAAAATGAGAGTATTTTTCCTGTTTTTAGTCACGTTTTGAGTCATTTTGTGCTTCAAGAGACTCTAAATGAGACTATTTTTTTCGAAAACAGTCACATCTCAAGTCACAAACAAAAAAGGAGCCGCCCCGCCGAGACGGGACAGCTCCTTATAATGTAATGATTTATCAGTTTTTATATGCGACGTTATAGATTCCGTAACGGGTGATCTTATACCCCTTTGCCTCAAGAGGAGATGCGTCTACAACGTTATTTAATATGTACGTTCCGGACGGGTCGGGATCATCAAGATTAACAAAGAAACTGTATCTCGAGAATGTTACAGGATAGAGCCACACAGCAGGGTACTCTTCGTAGACAACGGTATCGAGGTACTCATTCACAGGGACCTTCTCATAGAACAGCACCTGGGAATGGTAGATATCATAACTGAGATAAACGGTTCCTTCCCTGCCGTCTGCTTCTGCAAGAGCCTCCTTAAGGCCGGTGCCAAAGCTCTCGGCCACCTTATCTTTATAAGACGTAAAATATACCACTCCAAAAGCAATGGTAAGGGCCGCATAAAGTCCGATGAATGCATATGACATCTTCTTCCCGTCGATCTCGGAAAAGCGTAGAGACGCGGCAATGATCAGAGGAATAAAGATAACGTTGATCCTGTTGATATTGACCTGGATAGTTAATCCGAGGAACAACGGCAGGATCAGATTGACCGCGGTGATTACATCAGCACAGAACGCTCTGCGGTCTTTTTTTACCGAGCTCCGGATATTCCTGAACATGACAAGGCATCCGAACACACTGAAAATAAAGGTAATAAAGCCAATGGTTCCAAATCCGGCTATGCCGTTATGCACAAGACCGTCGTACTGCGCGAAGATCACATAGAGAGAATAACGCAGGTTCTCACCCAGATTGCTTAAAGAAACCTCATTTGATCTGAATACCGGCATTTTGGGAATGGAGAAAAAAGACGTTCTTATCTCATTTATCCACCCCATGTTCACCATTACAAAGAGTATCAGCGGCAGGGCAAGGATCAGCATTACAGCCGCGCTGATTATGAAGGAGATATCAAACCTGATCTTCCTCGTATAAAACAGATACGCGAGCTCGAAAAGCAATATGAATGGGACTATCGTCCAGATCGTCGCATAAGCATATAGGGACAATCCATAGAAAAAAGCCGAAAGGATCAGATAAAAACGGTTATCAAACGCCTTTACCAGGAAAAACGTCGCAAACAGGATCATTCCGGGCGCAAGATTGCTCTCAAGGCCCCAGCGGTTCATCATGATGTGCCAGGGGCATACCGTAAGCAGTCCCATAGCGATGATTCCGGTCTTGGGATTATATAACCTTGAGACAAGCTTATATATAACCGGCAGACTTAATATGCCGACTATAAGCTGAGGCAGCCTGACAGTGACGGAATTGAGTCCGAACAGCGCTATGAACGGCATCATGAGATACGATTCCAGCGCATTCATTCCCGATCCCCATGTAACGAGATAGACAGGGAAATGATAGCCTGCCGAATCGGTGCCGTAATTCAATAAAGAATAGGCCTCGTATCCGGCAAACGCTTCATCCATATTGATGCCGCCAGGGACAACACCGAATAACAGGCAGCGCAAAAAGATGCCTAATAACAATAACAGCCAAAAATACAGAGTGTACTTTTGATCCTTATTGGCCAGTCCTGCCTTGTTATTCATTCTCAACTAATTGAGTTTACTGCAGATCTTCCATGCCGAGAGTAGTAACGCCAGCGGCGTTGAGGATAGCCTCAGCCTTTGCGTTGTCATCTGTCTTGATCGCGATGGGGGCACCCTCACCGTCGATCGAAAGACCATAGATGTAGCTGATGTTAAGGCCTGCTGCGTGGATCATGCCTACGACCTTTGCAAGGGATCCTACAGCATCAGGAACTACTACAGCGATAACCTCATCGATACGTGCAGCAAAGCCCGCATCCTTAAGGATCTGCTTAGCCTTGTCGGGATCTTTTGCAAGAAGACGGAGAACGCCGTATTCCATTGTGTCTGCAAGGCTTGCAGAGAGCAGGTCGATACCGCCCTGTGCGAGGATCTTTAAGACTTCATCGAGTCTGCCTTCAGTATTTTCGAGAAAAACCGATAACTGCTTAACGAACATAGTGGTACCTCCCCATAATTATTGATAAAGCTTACGCTTGTCTGTAACGTGCTTGCTCTTTCCGTCGAAGTGCTCAAGGCCGTTGGGCTCAACGAGCTTGACCTTTGCATTAAGGCCGATTGCCATCTTGAGTTTATCATGAACAGCCTTTGAGAGCTTCTCCAAAGACTTGATCTCGTCTGTGAAAACGTTCTCTGCAACTTCTACCTGAACTTCGAGAGTATCGTTGTTGTCAACACGGTCAACTACGAGCATGTAGTGAGGTGTAATTCCTTCTACTGTAAGGAGAGCTGCCTCTACCTGTGAAGGGAAAACGTTTACGCCGCGGATGATGAGCATGTCGTCGGATCTGCCCTTGAAGCGCTGGATCCTTGCCATTGTACGTCCGCACTCGCACTTGTCGTATTCGATGGATGTTAAGTCCTTAGTCCTGTAACGGATCAAAGGCATGCCTTCCTTAGTGAGGTTTGTGATGACGAGCTCGCCGTCA
>JAEFBC010000262.1 GCA_016292155.1 Saccharofermentans sp.
ACATATGTCAGAGGCCCTGGTCAGGATCTTTGAGAACGTCGTTTTAACAGAAGAGAAATCTCTTCAGGCAGGATATTTTAAAGACCTGTCTATTGCTGAAATGCATACCCTTACTGCAATCGGACCTTACGAAGCGCGCACCATGACTAATACCGCTGAAGATCTTGGTATTACAACAGGCACGCTTACTGTTGCCATAGACAGGCTTGTTAAGAAGGGTTATGTCCACAGGGAGCGCGACAAGCGTGACAAGAGGATAGTAAGGATAAGCCTTACGCATAACGGCAAGCTTGCGTGCAGAATGAACAGCAAGTTCCACAGAGTACTGGCTAAGCATATCCTTGCAGGTTATGACGAGAAGGACAGAAAGCATCTTTTGGATCTCGTTGATGAAGTTGATACGTACGTTGAGCAGCAGCTCAAGCGTTACGACAGCAGTGAGAACGTAAGAGCGACCGCGATGAAGGTTGCAAAAGATACCACTAAGGAGAAGAAGTAATATGGCTGACTCTGATAACATGAGAGCGAAAGTTAAAGAAGACGTTATTAGAATCATGGCAGAGACCCTTGAGATTTCTCCTGACGAGATCACATCCGATCTCTCTTTCAATACCGATCTTCCGTTTGATTCGCTTCAACTCTATGAATTCGTAATCGATGTCGAAGAGACATATAACATCCGTCTCCCTGATGAGCTTTTGGATCAGGTAAAGACCGTTGATGATATGATCGATGTCGTAATGAAGCTCAAGAAATAACTGCTCCTGACAGATGAAGAAGTTATTTATCGTAAACAGCAGGGCTGATTCTATAGCTCTGGAACGCTTTAAAAAAGAATATTCCAAGTGCTCTGAGGAATTTCCGGGCAAGTCCCGCGTTATCTACACGGAATTTGCAGGACATGCGAGCGAGGCAGCATCTAAAGCCTTAGGCGAAGATGATCTGCTCGTTATTGCATGCGGCGGCGACGGAACTATCCATGAAGTGGCTAATGCGCTTGCGGAGTCGAAAACCCCGATGGCGGTAATCCCTCTCGGCACAGGTAATGATTTCACCAGATCCGTAATGGATGAGAACCACAGGAGCAACCCCGAGGTCTGCTTAAAAGAGATATTCAATGACGCTTTCAGCATAAAGGATACCGACCTTATCAAGGTTGAATCCTACGACAGGGGCGGCAATAAGATCGAATCAAGCTCTGCCTGGTGCCTGAACGTGGCATCGATCGGTCTTGATACCGAAGTCCAGCTCAGGGCAAAGGGCAAGGTCTTAGCGCACCCTAATTCAAGGCTTGTCAGGAGCACCGCTTATCTGACATCTGCAATAGGATGCATCTTCGGCAACAGAAAGTTCCATTTCAAATTCTTCGCAAACAGGGCAGACGGCAAACCCAATGAGTCCGTTAAGTCCTGCTTTACGCTTATTGCTGTCTGCAATGCTTCATATTACGGTGACGGTTTCTGTCCCGCTCCTCATGCCATAATCGACGACGGCCTTATCAACTGCTGCGCGATCGATGCGGTAAACCTGCCGAGATCTTTGTATCTGCTTACTAAATACAAGGAAGGCAAGCATGAGAACTATAAGGAGATCGATACTTTTGTTACGACAAAGCTTACCGTGGAGGCTACAGGCTCAAGAGATCTTAACGGAAATTACGACGGTGAGGACTTTTCGGGCCACAAAGTGACATTTGAATGCTTCCCGGGCGCCATAAAACTCGCATTTTACGGCTGATCATTTCGACGAATTCTCTAAATATCGCCACATATATTACAAGTTATTTATTTTGTTCATACGCGTAATTTTGCTATAATTACAAGTTATGGACAGCTTGATCAGAAACAGTATAGAAAACTACAGAAGATACGGCGTGAACGGCAAGGCGATCGAGGCCGCAGTTAAGGCTGAGGAGAATCTTGCAGGAGTCTACGCGCGTATCGATGATATCGTGACATATAACGAACTGAAGGTCTTAGATGCCTTCAGATCCGGGAAATTCTCAGATACACATATGGGTTCCACATCCGGCTACGGCTATGACGACGTCGGCCGCGAGAAGATCGAGAACATTTTCGCCAAGGTATTCAAGGCCGAGAAGGCTTATGTCAGATGGCAGATCAGCACAGGTTCGCAGGCGATCTCCGCTATGCTCTACGGTGCGTTAAGACCCGGCGACATCATGCTCTCGGTTACGGGAAGACCCTACGATACCCTTATGGCTACTATCGGCCTCTCATCAGGCAATAACGACATGTCACTTATGTCCTACGGAATCGGATATGAGGAAGTGGACCTCAAGTCTGACGGCACACCTGATCTTGAAGCCATTAAGGCAGCGATAAAGCCTGAGACGAAGATGGTATTCATCCAGAAGTCCAGAGGCTATACGGGAAGAAGAGCGCTTCTTTGCGAAGATATCGAGAAGATAGCAGCTCTTGCTCACTCTGTAAGAGAAGACATTATCGTTGCAGTGGATAACTGCTACGGCGAATTTACGGAAAAGAGAGAGCCTTTGGAAGTCGGCGCTGACGTTATCGCAGGATCCCTTATAAAGAATCCCGGCGGCGGTATCGCAAGGACTGGCGGATATATCGCCGGAAGAGAAGACCTTGTCGAGAATGCTGCAAGACATCTTACGACACCCGGTCTCGGAAGCGAAGTTGGTCCTACGTTAGGTGCCAATCCCATGATCGCAAGAGGACTTTTCACAGCTCCCCAGTGCGTAGGCGAGTGCCTTAAGGGTGCAGCTTTTGCAGCAGAGATTCTCGGCGGTCAGGGATATAAGACAAGCCCTGCTTCTGATGAGGTAAGAGGCGACATTGTACAGACCATAGAATTCGGTGATCCTGAGAAGATGAGCAGGTTCTGTGCTGCCATCCAGTCATGCTCACCCGTTGATTCTTTCGTAACTCCCGTGCCGTGGGATATGCCCGGTTATGACGACCAGGTAATTATGGCGGCAGGTGCCTTTGTCCAGGGCGCTACAACAGAACTCTCATGCGACGGCCCCATGAAGCCGCCGTACATTGCATATATGCAGGGAAGCCTTGCAAAAGAGCAGGCCAAGCTTGCCTGCATGCTCGTTATTGAGGAATAAGGAAATATGGCAGACGGAAAGCAGTGGTACAACAATCCGAATGAACCCGCTAAGAGAAAAGTCAGCGGTAATCCGGCGCGCCCTGTAAACAAGTCAGGAAAGCCTGCA
>JAEFBC010000263.1 GCA_016292155.1 Saccharofermentans sp.
AGATCGCCTATCAGAGTGGAGCAGTATAATTTATCGCCTATGCCGCATTCAGTTGCTTTGCAATAGACTTCCATATCCGTATATTTTGGAAACTCAGACATTTTCTTCTTCCTTCGGCTTTGGTTTTGGGAGCTTTTGCATAGGGATGGTATTCCTGGGATTATATCTTCTGAATACCTGATACATCTCATCCTTATACATGAAGACCACCACGAGCTTTAATCCTTCAGTCGTAACAGCCCAGTACCAGTAATCGTCAACAATATCGAAATTCTTAAAATCCGTCATCTTGAGAACGTAATTGGCATTCTCAACATCACTGTTGAACCTGTCAGAAGTAACAGGTCCGATATAATCGCATTCCTTAATTGAAAAGCTTGCAAGATCATCACGCTTATTGTCTCCGTGAATTACCGCACAATCGACAAGGTCATTGGAGATCTCGATCTCATAAATCTTCTTCTCGCGCTTGATAATGACAACAACACCGGCAACGATACCGAAAGAAACGATACCAGTGATAAACCATATATTAAGACCGAAAGTGATCGGAATGAAATTGATGAAAAAAACGAGTGCGATCGCAGCAGAGATCAGAAATGTATTAAAGAACACCTCTGTAAAACCTGTCTTACGAACTACACTTGTCTCAATAAAACTGTCCTGTAACATGATTCACCTCAAAAACTCTGTTAATTCTAACACAAAACACAAACGTGTAGCCTTTTAATTGAGTTAATTGTTTTGATTCGTTAACCTGACAATAAAAAAAGGGCATCCCAACTTGGGACGCCCCTGAAAGTTCTAATAAAACCTATCGGATTAATACATCGGCTGCTGAGGCATTGCAGGTGCTTCCTTCTCAGGAATATCTGTAACTACAGCTTCTGTTGTGAGAACCGTTGAAGATACGGATGCAGCATTCTGGAGAGCAGAACGTGTAACCTTTGCAGGGTCAACGATTCCGGCTTCGAACATATCAACATACTTGTCGTTCAGAGCATCGTAACCTGTGCCCGGTGTGGAGTTCTTGATCTTCTCGCAGATAACGCTTCCGTCAAGACCAGCATTTGCAGCGATCTGGCGTACAGGCTCTTCAAGAGCACGGAGAACGATCTTAACACCGGTCTTTACGTCGCCTTCTGTCTCATCAAGGAGCTTTGCGATAGCAGGAAGAGCGTTAACATAAGCTGTTCCGCCGCCCGGAACGATACCTTCTTCAACTGCAGCTCTTGTTGCATTGAGAGCATCTTCGATACGGAGCTTTCTTTCCTTCATCTCTGTCTCTGTGGCAGCACCAACCTTGATAACTGCAACACCACCGGAAAGCTTAGCAAGACGTTCCTGGAGCTTCTCACGGTCGTAATCGGACTTTGTCTCTTCGATCTGAGCCTTGATCTGGGCAACACGGGACTTAACTGCGCCCTCTTCACCTTCACCGTCAACGATGATGGTATTGTCCTTATTAACCTTAACCTGGTGAGCACGGCCGAGCTGATCAAGAGTTGTATCCTTGAGCTCTAAGCCGAGATCAGATGTAATTACCTGACCGCCTGTAAGGATAGCGATATCCTCGAGCATAGCCTTTCTTCTGTCACCGAAGCCGGGTGCCTTAACACCAACGCATGTGAATACGCCTCTGAGCTTATTAACGATGAGTGTTGCAAGAGCATCACCCTCGATATCTTCAGCGATGATTACAAGCTGCTTGCCGGACTGTGCGAGGGGCTCGATTACAGGAAGGATGTCCTGAATGTTGGAAATCTTCTTATCTGTGATAAGGATGTAAGGCTCATCGAAAACAGTCTCCATCTTATCTGTATCAGTTGCCATGTAAGGTGAGATATAACCTCTGTCGAACTGCATACCTTCAACGACGGAAAGTTCTGTGAGCATTGACTTGCTCTCTTCAACAGTGATAACGCCGTCAGCTGTAACCTTTTCCATAGCTTCAGCGATCATCTTGCCGACTTCCTCATCGCCTGCGGAGATTGCAGCAACACGTGCGATATCCTTGGAACCGTCAACCTGCTTAGCCTTGCCGAGGATCTCGGAAACTGCTGTGTCTACAGCCTTAGCGATACCCTTTCTCAAAATGATCGGGTTAGCGCCTGCTGCAACGTTCTTCATGCCTTCACGGATGATAGCCTGAGCTAAGAGTGTAGCTGTTGTTGTACCGTCACCGGCAACATCGTTTGTCTTGGAAGCAACTTCCTTAACGAGCTGTGCGCCTGCATTCTCATAACGGTCTTCGAGCTCGATCTCTTTTGCGATAGTAACACCGTCGTTTGTGATAAGAGGTGCACCATACTTCTTGTCGAGTACTACGTTTCTACCCTTAGGTCCCAAAGTAACCTTAACTGTATTGGCTACCTTATTTACGCCTGCTTCCAAGGACTTTCTTGCGTCCTCAGCGTACTTAATGTCTTTTGCCATATATATTCGCCTCCAAATTTATTAACTGATCAGTCTTCTACGATAGCAGCGATGTCGTCCTGACGAACGATGATGTATTCTTCGCCC
>JAEFBC010000007.1 GCA_016292155.1 Saccharofermentans sp.
CGTATATTCAGCCATTCTGCAGCCTAAAAGCTGGGGAGCATCCCAGTTATCGTTTTCAATCGCATCAAAAGCACAGGCACCTATGCAGCGGCCGCAGCCTTTGCACTTATCAGGATCGATCCACGCCTTCTTATTCTCATAGCTGATCGCATCCGAACCGCACTCTTTAGAGCACCTTCTGCAGCCACGGCACAGATCTTCGATAACATGCGGATGACCACTCTGATGCTGCTGCATCTTGCCGGCACGGCTTCCACAGCCCATTCCGATATTCTTGATCGTTCCGCCGAAGCCGGCCTGCTCATGACCTTTAAAGTGTGTAAGCGAGATAAAGATATCGACATCCATAATTGCCCTGCCGATATAAGCCTCCTTGCAGTATTCGCCGTTGGGAACGGGCACAAGGATATCATCCGTTCCGCGAAGGCCGTCAGCAATGATTATCTGGCAACCCGTAGTAACGGTATTAAAGCCGTTAAGGTTCGCACAGTCCATATGCTCTAAAGCATGCTTTCTGCTTCCTGGATATAAAGTGTTGCAGTCCGTAAGGAACGGAAGGCCGCCGTTTTCCTTGATAACATCAGCAACTGCCTTTGCGTAGTTCGGTCTCAGATACGCAAGATTTCCAAGCTCTCCGAAATGCATCTTGATAGCTACAAACTTGTTGTCAAAATCGATCGTTCCTATTCCTGCGAGCCTTATCAGTTTCTGGAGTTTTGAAGTAAGCGGAGTTCCCAAACCGGTTCTGAAATCAGTGAAGTAGACCTTAGACTTATCCATAAGCAGTACCCCGCTTTCAAGTATTTTTGTCATTTTAACATACGCACTTGAAAGCAAGTTTATTCAATAAGTCTTATTTGTCGAAAATGATATTATTCAGCAGATATAACTTAATACATCAAGAGGTGTGCCAGCCTGATCGAACTCATCCATCTTTCCGCAGGGCTGGTCGACGCCTTCCCTCAAGTACCACACAGCCTGCAAAGGCTTCATTCCTGCTTCTTTTGCAGCCTGGAGCTCATTGCTTCCGCCATCACCGACATAAAGACATTCCTCTGCATTCACGCCAAGTTTCTCTGCGCACAAAGCATAAACCTTAAGATCAGGCTTCTTGATGCCAATCTCACATGACATGCACAGGCAGTCGAAATACTCATACATATCACAGTTCTTTATGGCATCTCTTTCTTCGAAATAACAGTTTGTGATAAGGCCGATCTTTATACCCTTTTCTTTCAGCACCCTAAGCATAGGAATGATGTCAGGATCCTTATGGCAGAATGCTTCAGCCGTACAGCTGTATCTTTTTTTGATGATCTTCTCAAATAGCTCTTTTTCGAAGATTCCATTTGCATTAAGGATCTCCGTGATGACATCTTCAAAAAATCTGGTGCCAAGAGTCCTGTCATCATCTGAAGCATCCCAGATCTCTCTGAACTTAGGTTCAGGAAGCTTCATATCAGCGGCTATCTGCTTACCCTTATAAAGCTCACTGTTATAAAGCGTTATGAGAGTCTCATACATATCGAAAATTACTGCTTTTACCATTTTATCCCCCTGAACAGAAAACCCTGCCGTTAATCGGCAGGGTTCGTTCTTCTGGTGCAGATGGCGGGACTTGAACCCGCACGAGATTGCTCCCACTAGCACCTGAAGCTAGCGCGTCTGCCAATTCCACCACATCTGCGTGCGGGATAGATTTTATATCAAGAGAAAGAGTTTTTCAATAAGCGCGAGAATGCAGGCCGTTACTCTTTTTCCATCGAATTAAGGATAAAATCAAGCGTTGCCTGTATCATTGCGTTCCTTCCGGGACCTGTAAAATAGTGGTCCTCGCCTTCAATTGCCTTGATATCAGCGTTATTAAAAGTATTTTTGGCCTTCTCGATCAGATCAGGGTGGCTTAAACTGACACTGCTGCCGGTATTTCCCGTAAGAATAAGGGTTTTCCCTCCAAATTGCGGCATTTTCTCAAAGATGTCAGAAGATTGTTCGAAAGAAGGCTCTAAAAGTATCAGGCCCTTAAACTTCTGGGCATAGTAAGGGAAATATTCACAGCCGGCATATGTTACGGCCAGACCTCCAAAGCTGTGCCCCCACAGGAAAACGTTTCTGCAGTAAATGAACGTAAAGGAAGTTACACCGTCTACGACAGCCATCAGATCTTCTGCTTCAGTCACATAAGAATACTTGCCGTCATCAGCGGGAAAATCTATAAGCACTGCCGCAATACCGTTCTCTGCAAGGCTCTCGGCTATGTCTTCATAAGCTACTGAAGGCGCGCCTAAGCCTTGTACGAAAAAGCAAACTGGGAAAGGTCCGTTTCCTTCCGGAAGATAGAGCAGTCCGTCGATCTCCCTCTCATCGCGGTATACCTTAATTCCCTTGAGGTTATCTTCGTAATCCACAAGTTCTATACCTTCAGCAATGATCTTATCAACAGATGCTTCCGCTGACGATTCAGAAGGTTCGGTAACAGTATCAGAAGTCGTAACGTTAAGTTCAGATGATACAGTGATCTCAGATTCAGCCGTGCTGCAGGAAGTCACCATGCTTAATAAAGCGGCCAAAGCCACTAAAACACAGCACAACTTTTTTAACACGTTAATCCTCATAAGACCCTCATTTTATCTCATTTTTCAGTTAAGACATTATACAGCAACATGCGAAAACAAATATTGTCCCTAAAAGCGAACCGAACTGCCATTTTAGGTAAAGGTTTAGCCCCTCTGTTGCGTTATAATCACTTTATGAATAAGGTTAATGTCTCTGTAACGGATCTGGCTTCCTACACATCGCGCCGCGGCAATCTTGCCGGCGGTTCATATGGTTCTGTGTCAGCAGTGGAAGGCACCAGGCTCCACCAAAGGGTTTTCGCCGATCTTAAGAAGGCATACGGAGACGTTGTTATCACAGAAGAAGCTCTGGTATACGACTATGTATCCGAATCCGGACTGACGCTCTCAGTCAACGGCAGGTTCGATGCCATGATGGTCAATCCGGGCAAGCCGCCGATGCTTTTCGAGATCAAATCTTTTAATTCCACCAGGGAGAACTTCGATGCATTGGTACGTCCTGAACATGTGACGCAGTTAAAACTCTACGGAGCCATGTATCTCCTGACCAATTCCGACGTTCTGGACATCGCTCTTACCTTAAGATATGTCTCCATAACGACTTTGGAGAGCTACGAGAACACTTACCACATGTCTTACGAGGAAGCCGAGAAGTTCTGGGAAGAGACTTGCTCTGAATACTGCCAGTTTGCAAAGACTCTTCTTGATTATCAGAACAGCCTTTTGGACTCAGCTTCACAGATCAGATTCCCGTTCGATTCCATAAGGCCTGGCCAGAAGGAATTCATGAAGAAGGCGCTCCTTGCTCTTAATTCTCAGGAGGCATTCTTTGTCGAAGCTCCTACAGGCATCGGGAAGACCGTATCAGTCTTATACCCCGCGATCAAGGGTCTTGTTAAGAACAGATATGACAGGATCTTCTATCTGACCGCAAAGGAAGCGACCAGAGGCGTTGCCGAAGCCACTTTAAACGCCATGAGACGATCAGGCCTCATAATCAGGTCCATAACCTTAAGATCCAAGGAAAAGATGTGTCCGTTCGGAACAGAGTGTGATGCCAAGTACTGCCCTCTTGCCAAGGATTACTACGGCAGGCTTAAGGCGGCTTTGGAAGAATCTCTTGTTCTTGATGAGATAACACCAGAAAAGATCACCGAGATAGCCTTAAGGCACGACATCTGCCCTCACGAGTTCATGATAGACACCATGGAATTCTGCACTGTCGTTATCGGCGATTACAATCATATCTTCAGTCCCAGAGTATCCATGATCGAGAAAGATCCCGGCAGCCAGCGCGTTGCCGTTCTCGTTGACGAGGCTCACAACATGATAGACAGAGGACGTGAGATGTTCTCAGCTTCATTCTCCTTAAGCCTTATAGACGAGATGATAACCGATTTCAAAGGCCGCAGCACAAAGGTTGAAGCCTTGCTTCTTCAGCTTAGGAACTATTTTTCCAATATCGGCGCATGTTTTGAGTCATCCAGCTCATGCTTCAAGCTTCTTGAGGAAGCGGATGAACGCAAGCTCCTGATGACTGAGAACTGGGAAGGCATGAGACAGCCTCCGAGGCAGCTGTACGCTAAGCTCTGGTATACGATAAGGAATCTCTCTCCTCTTCTTGAGAATATGGAACAGGGCCAGTGCAGAAGGACGTCCATGAAGTTCTTCTTCGAAGCAAGATATTTCCTTACGGTACTTGAGCACTATTTCGATAATGCTTATATAACCACGGCATCAAAAGAGAACGGTGATATCACGATAACTCTCGACTGTTTGGACTGCGCTTCCAAACTCGACTACATCATTAAGGACAGGATGTCCGTAATATTCTTCTCTGCGACATTCACACCTTATGAATACTACAGGAACTGCCTTGTGGGGCCAGACTGTGACTATTCGTCTTTCCTAAGGCTCCCTTCGCCCTTCCCGCCCGAGAATCTTGAGATAATGATCGATTCTGACATATCGACCACATATAAGAACCGTTCACTTACACAGGACGAACTGACGCAGAAGATAACGGACTGCTTAAACGGCAGGACGGGCAACCACATGATCTTCTTCCCTTCTTTCGAGTACATGAATCAGATCATGCCAAGGATTGAAGAACAGCTCAAGAAGAGTTCTGTGACCAAGTATAAGATCGTTTCTCAGATATCTGAGATGACCAATACCGACAAAGAGGAATTCCTCAAGAGCTTTAACGAGCCTTACGACGGCCTTCTTATCGGTGCTGCCGTATTGGGCGGGCATTTCGGAGAAGGAATCGACCTCGTCGGAGATAAGCTTACAGGAGTAATTATCGTCGGCGTAGGCCTTCCTAAGATCACACCCGAGAGACAGATCTTAAGCAATTACTATTCCGAGAAATTCGGTGACGGATTTGCATTCGCATACAGGTTCCCCGGCTGGCAGAAAGTCCTCCAGGCCGTAGGAAGAGTTATCCGTACAGAAACAGATACAGGCTTCGCGCTCCTCATAGACGAGAGACTCGCAAAGCCTGAATATCTAATGCTTTATCCTGATCACTGGAAGATCTGATCTTACAGGACCACAGTTGTATTTGAAGGCTCGTCGCCTAATGTAATTATGCCTTCGCAGCCTTCGATCTCATAAGTACCCTTTGTGCCCTTAACGCTGACGATACCATCACTGTTAGTGCGGATGGGCTGATCCTTTGTCCACCACTCACCCTTAACGAGGCTTAAGAGCTTCTTATAAGCAGGCTTTTCGCGGTTATCAACAGTTACAAGACCGCTCGGAGCATTGAGCCATGCACCGTCAGCAAAGTCCCATCCGGTGATAGCCTTGATATTAGGATCAGCGAAAAGGATCCTGTACATCTCTTCCCACTCTTTTGCCTGTCTTTCCTCGCCGGCAATAGTTGTCGGCCATTCTTTGACCTGCCAGTCGTTAAGGTCTTCAATGTATTCAGGGATCAATGAGCCTGATACAAGCGTATTCTCAGTGAAATGTAAAGGAAGACCGAATCTTGAGAATCTCTTAAGGACATCGTAGAGCTTTTCTGTTCCCCAGTAACCCTGGTGCTGGTGCGACTGGATGCCGATAGCTGAGATCTCAACCCCTGCATCAAGGCAGTTCTCGATAAGTTCCTCATACTTGGGAGATGTATTGAAATCATTGATAAGGAAAATGCCGTCGGGATTTGCAGCTTTTGCAGCAGCGAAAACCTCTTTAACAAGTCCTACCTGACCGTATCTTTTGCAAAGTCTCGTGACTGCATTATCGTACTTGTCGAAGATCGGCATGATGACAACTTCATTGATGACGTCCCAGATGTCGATAACGCCTTTAAAAGCAGTTACTTCCCTGTTGATCCTCGCAAGCTGCTTATCCATTATGACTTCGTCTGGATAATCCATGAGCCAGTCAGCGCATACCGTGTGCCAGCAAAGAGGATGACCTTTTATCGTAACGTTGTTAGCGCGCAGGATCTTAGCAGCATCCATGCGGCTCTCGTATTCGGGATAGCCTTCCTGAGGTTCATATCTTCCCCAGTAGAAAGGAAGTGTTCCGTAATTAAGGAGTGCGAGCCACTTTTCGAGTCTTTCCGGATCGCCCTTCTTTCCTTCATATTCAAGGAAATCAAATGCACCGGAACCAAAAAGGAACTGATGAGACTTCTGATTTAATACCAGCTCTTTATCAGCAACGGGATTGCCGTTCTTATCAACAACTCTTACAAGGGATTCACCGATACGGTGAGCGGGCGTGGTCATGATATTCATGGAACGATTCCTTTCTTTATCCTCAGAATAATCTGATTATAAAGTATTAAGAATGTTCAGCGTGTCATATATCTTTTCAAAATGTATTGAAAGATAGTCTGTTGTAAATTCTTTTAATTCGATCTCGGTCTTTTTATCTGCTGTCGCCGTAAAAAGCTTCTTCAGATCACATGTGGCAAAATAGTTCAGAGCTCTTACAGACGGCTCATCCAGCATCCTGTTAAATGCCCTGTTGTTGCCGTCACTGCCTTCACCGCCTGAGATGTTGAGAAGATATTTGTGAGTCGATTTTCCTAACGAATCGTCAAGATCGTAAAGGACCGTGAAGCCGGCAATCGTAAGCAATCTCCAGTTAAAAGCCGAATAGATCAGAAGGTATTTGCCCTTATTATTTGCGAGCATATAGTATGCGTAAACGGCAAGTTCATATGCTTCTTTTGCATTCTCGCTCTGGAGCGTGCAGTCCATAAGGCATGATGATATGTGCGCTGCTACGGTCATCTGCTCCAAGCTTTCCATGATCTTTGAATTGCTCTCGATAATGGAAAGATCCTTAAGGTAGTAATAACCGTGTGATACGGTAACGACAAAATCGCAGAGCATATAAGGCATCGATACCGCACCCAGCGAACTGCCGGGCTTGGCCACGCCCTTTGCGCAGATGGTTATAAGGCCCCTGTCTGCAGTAAGTACAGATAAAAGCCTGTCCTTGTCCTTATATTCATTGGAACGGATTATAAGTCCCCTGCAGTTAAAAGGATCCATTACTCGTCGATATCTTTGCTAAGGCCCGTGGAACCGAGCATCGCATCGTTGTTCTGCCAGTCGTTTCTGACCTTAACATAAAGATCCAGATATACTTTGCAGTCAAGCATCTTCTCGATACTTCTTCTTGCGGCAGTACCGATACGCTTGATCATCTGGCCGTCTTTGCCGATGATGATGGCCTTGTGTGAATCCCTGTTGCAGATAATGTCAGCCTTGATAACCGCCATCGTCCTGTCGTCACCTGTCGTGATCTCACCGTCATCATTCTTTTCCTTGAATTCATTGATGATAACAGCTGTGCCGTGAGGGATCTCCTGGTCAGTATAATGAAGGACCTGCTCGCGGATAAGCTCAGCTGCAATGACGCGCTCAGTCTGATCGGTCATGTATTCGCTGTCATAGAGCCTGGGACCTTCAGGAAGCATTTTCGTGATGATGGATAAGAGAAGATCAACGTTCTTACCGGTCTTGGCGCTGATAGGAACGATATCTTCAAAGTTATAGAGTTCAGAATACTTCTGAGTAAGCGGCAGGAGTTTTTCCTGGCCTGCCTCATCGTACTTGTTGATGGCAAGAATGACCTTTTTGTTCTCTTCGCGGAGAAGGTCCATAAGCTTCTTCTCAACGGCACCCGGATCAGGGAATCTGCCGTCAGCGATAAGAACGACGCAGTCAGCACCCAGAGCAGCCTTGTAAGATCTGTCGACCATGAATTCGCCCATCTTTGAAGTCGGCTTATGGATACCCGGAGTATCTGTAAAGATTATCTGCGTATCCTCAGTGTTATAGATGGTCTTGATATTGGTCCTTGTTGTCTGGGGCTTATGAGATACGATAGCGATCTTCATGCCTGTGATGTAGTTAAGAAGCGTTGATTTACCTACATTAGGACGTCCCAGCAAAGCAACGGTACCACAGTGCCTGCAAGGAGATCCTGCAGGAATAAGACCGTCTGTCTTGATAAGGTCTCTGTGATTATCCATCTCACAGATGTCTTCGATCTCGTCATCAAAAGCAAGACCGATATCTCTCATAAGTCTCTTCTGCTTATCGATCATGATCTTCTCATCAACAGATTCGATGTGATCGTAGCCTAAAAGATGCAGGAGCGAATGAGCGATGAGGAACATTGCCTCGCGCTCGAAAGAATGACCGTAGCTCTCAGCCTGTGCTTCACATGCCGTGGGATTGATAAGGATATCACCATAGCAGAGCACCTGATTGCCGTCTTCATCAGTCTCAAAGTCACCGCTGTCAGGGATCTCAGTGAACTCGCCTTCCCTTAATTCCAGCATGGGAAAAGAAAGGCAGTCTGTCTCCTTATCGATGTCTCTTTGCTCTTTGTTGATCTCTCTGATCTCTTCAGGAGTAACGAAGGTCAGTGTCGCATACGCGTCTTTTAAAGTCCTCGTTACCTGAGGCGAACTGTAGTCGCCGCTTAAGACCGCTTCACTGAGCTTAACGATGAATTCATCCAGCCCGTTAAGCTTATCTTCTGAAAAACCTTCTGCGTTGTTTACAATATCTATTCTCATTCAGGGTACTTGATCCTTTCGTGGAAGACACCGGCATATACCTGCTTGAAAGCGATTATGATCTTCTCCACATCATCGAAAGAGAGACCTGAGTTGATCAGCTGATCCTGGTCGATCTTATCCTTGATAAGAACCCTGATAAGCTGCTCTGCTCCTGCGACATCGCTTGTCTTCATTGATCTTACGGCAGCTTCGCATGTATCTGCGAGCATAACGATCGCGGATTCTCTTGATGAAGGTATATGTCCTCTGTATCTGAAGTTCGCTACATCCGGGGGTTCTAAGCCTCTTGCCTTTGCGTCTTCTACAGCTTTCTTGTAGAAATATGAAGGATATGTCGTTCCGTGATGCTCATCGATGATCTTGATAATGGCATTAGGAAGTCTTTCCTTTTTCGCAAGCTTAACACCGTCTTCAGGGTGCTTGGTAATGATGGCGACGCTTTCCATGACAGTAAGGTTATCATGAGGATTTACTCCGCCATGCTGGTTCTCAGTGAAATACTCAGGATTCTCAAGCTTTCCGATATCGTGATAATATGCGGCAACCTTGCAGAGCAGTGAGTCAGCACCGATTGCTTCAGCAGCAGAGTCAGCAAGGTTAGCTACCATCATCGAATGCTGGTGCGTACCCGAA
>JAEFBC010000045.1 GCA_016292155.1 Saccharofermentans sp.
CGAAGTGTACGCCTGCTTCAAGAAGCTGCTTCATTAAAATAACTGGCATAAAATAAATCCTCCTGTTTTCTTCCGTATACACCAAGTAATATTCAGCTCAAATTGGCCACAGTCGGAGTGTATACGTGATTTTTATGCTCGAGTATTCTAACAAATAGCCCCTGCAAGTGCAAGGGCTAAATTTTATATTTATTATATATAGGGCAGAATCACTTTCTCTTAAAGTGCTTTACCGTGAATTCAACGCCTTTTGCGCTCATTACCGGAGGCTCTTCCTCCTCAAGCTCCCATGCGGGATCCTCATCAAGGTTCGGGAACCAGCAGTCAGCTTCGAATTCAGCCTTGATGCTCGTGATTATCGCCCTGTCACAGAGCTCGATAAGCGAGTTATAGAGCGAAGCACCGCCGATCAGATAAACTTCATCAGCTGTAAGAGCGAGGAAATCTTCAAGCTCAGATACGGAATGAAGCACCAATGCGCCTTCCTTCTCATATTCAAAGCTTCTGGACATGATGATATTAACTCTGTCAGGAAGAAGTCTCTGTCCAGGGAACGTCTCAAGGGTCTTTCTTCCGTATACAACAGTATGTCCTGCCGTGTATTTCTTGAATACGCCCTTCTGGTCCTCAGGGAGCGAGATAAGAAGATGTCCCTGATTTCCGATTGCCCAGTTCTTGTCTACTGCTGAAATTGCGATCATGTCTGTTACCCCTCAAAAATCTCTGTAAAATATCCCGACTGTGATATCGGCTCGCCTGCTTCAAGAAGATGCCTTGAATCAGCGAAAGTCTGTACTCTGAAGCTTGCTTCCCCCGGGATGCGCTCCTCAGAGCCCATAACCGTAATGGATGTCGGCGCCATCATCATTCCCTGCCAGATAACAGGAGCCGCAACACCAATAAGATGGCTCATAATAAGCGCCGTAACTCCGAAATGGCAGAAGAAAACGATATTGTCGTCGTTATGCTCTAAGACGTCGTAGAAACCCTTGTCATTTCTCTTATAGCCGTGCTTTTCGAGAAGCTCATCGATCCCTGCAAACACTTCCAGAGCGTGTTCCTTGATGTTTCCGGACTTCATGATCTCAGTCTCATACCACTGGTCCTTATCGTGGAAATCATCGCGGTGGTTAAAGTCTCTGGGATAAAAATCCCATGCTATAGTCCAGTCTTGTACCTGCTCGTCCCAGATCCTATAATAGAATTCCTTGAGCCAGTCACAGGTAATGGCTTCCCTGCCTGTCTCTTTAAGCGATACAGAGCAGGTATCCTTGGCTCTGCCCAAAGGTGAACAATAGATCTGCTTTATGTCCCATTTGGCTACGCGCTTTGCTAAAATCTCAGCTTCACGCCAGCCCTTTTCCGTTAAGGAATCCTTCTCGTAATCAGGATCCCCGTGCCTTATAAATATTAATTTCATTAAGTCTCCGCCGTCAGACTGCTACCGGGATGCCCTTGATCTTGGGGCCTGCCTCATAGCCTTCAAGTCTGATGTTATCTGTAGTGAACTGATAGAAATCAGTGATTCCCTCATCGAGGACGAGCTTCGGAGCCGGATACTTAGGCATCTCGATAAGCTCTTTTACGATATCAACGTGTCTGTCATAGATGTGTGCGTCAGCTATTACGTGAACGAACTCACCTACTTCAAGGCCCGAGCATCTTGCCATGAGATGAACGAGAACCGCATACTGGCAGACGTTCCAGGCGTTTGCAACGAGCATGTCGTTGCTTCTCTGATTCAAGATCGCATTTAGCTTATTGCCTGTAACGTTGAATGTCATTGAGTAAGCGCAGGGATAAAGGTGCATCTCGGAAAGGTCCTGATGGACATAGATGTTCGTCATGATCCTTCTGGATGAAGGATTATTCTTAAGATCATAAAGAACACGGTCGACCTGGTCGAACTCGCCTTCCTTATACTTGTGCTTTACGCCAAGCTGATATCCGTAAGCCTTGCCGATAGAGCCGGTCTCATCAGCCCATGAATCCCAGATATGGGAGTTAAGATCATGAACATTGTTGGACTTCTTCTGCCAGATCCAGAGGAGCTCATCAACAGCTGCCTTGAAGTTGATCCAGCGCTGTGTGAACATCGGGAATTCCTCAGCGAGATTATAGCGGTTCACGATCGCAAATGCCTTGTAAGTATAGGCAGGTGCACCGTCGTCAGCCCAGTGGGGTCTTACCTTGTCGTTGATGGTTGAATAGCCTGAATTAAGGATCGTTCTAATGTTCTCATCGAAAATATCATCTGCTCGACTCATGGAATCCACCGCCTTTTAATTGATAGATTTGATTATAACAATAAGTATGCAAAATTCGAACAAGAGATACCAGACGTTATTAACTCAAAACATACAAAACGAACATCTCATTCTCAAAAACTGTCTCATTATCGGGAAGCTCAACTTCCATTTCACCGGTAAATCCTGTTTTGAATTTGAGATAATAATCAGCATCAGAAATCTCGTGTCCGTTAACACCGTATCTGAAGCTCTTGCGGCCGGTATTAAGATACAGCATTCTCGGTTTCTCAAAGCAGATAACGCTGTCAGGATCAGTCTTTTCGCTGATATAATGATATGTCTCTATGGCATAGGGCGAATAAGCATCGTTATCCTGTGTCTCACCCCAATGCGTAATGTTGTTGAAAGCCATATTGGCTCCGAAAGATAATTCAAAGATCAGGACAAATACCAAGATAATGACGGTTAAGAGTTTTGAATACTTTTCTGCAAAAGAAGACAGTTTCTTCGGAAATGAATTGTTCTTATTCTTTAACTTGTACTTTTCCCATAACTTCCTGATAAGTTCCGCAATAAAGACAATTCCTGCGGCTGTATAGAGCAGGACAAAAGGCAGAATATTATAGATATATCTGGGTCCCTGAACATAAGGAAGATTGCAGTTCACGATGATGGTTCCTATAAGAAGCACCGTAAAGTAAATGTTTTTCTTCTGGAAACCTGTCCTGATCAATCCGATAACGAATAAAGCAAACAGGACATAGCCTTCACCGTCGATACTTACAAAGAACTTATGGATCAGCGTAATGTAATAACGGAATAAAGAAGATTTATCTATCTGAACAGCAAAATCGCTGTAATTCGGTGTCGCAGGCATAAGCCAGAGTCTTTCTGAGACAAGGACAAGCACTCCAAACAGCAGATACGGCAGGACATGCAGAATAATCAGGCGTTTGCGGTTAAGAGACTTCTTTACCAGAGGATAGATAAGGATTACGTGCTCAACAAATGCAAGAACACATACGGCAGCGCCGCTTAAACGGGTCTCATATGTAAACCACAACGAGAATCCGTAGATAATACTTAAAGGTATGACGTTTCTGCCCTTCTCCTCCAGATCACAGAGGCACTCCATCAACAGGATCGAAAGAATACAGAAAAACACAAACGGAAGATCCGAATAAAGCTGATTAAGGGCACTGAACAGATAACTACTCATGCAAAAGATAACAGAGATCAGGAATGAGAATTGGGCGGACAGCCTTTTACGGAACAGCAGTACGAGCGCTCCCGCAGTAAGCGCAAGACTGAATAAAAGGGGCAGTTTATAAAAGATGATCTTGTCTGCACCGAATCCGACGATCTTATAGATTGCTGAAAGCAAAAGAGGATATCCCCAGACATAAACAAGAGAGCCTGATTCAATGGCTTCCTGAGGAAGATCAGTCGGATGGTAGAAAAGATTCATCTGAACCTGCTCGGGAAGTCTGCCGTCTGCAATCGCTATTCCCTCGCTTATATAAGCGGCACAATCGTCGCCCCAGGGATAGATACCTCTGGTAATGCTGAATGAACCAAACAGTAAAACTATAAGAGTTGCGGCTAGAGCGAAAAGCCAGTCTTTCTTAGTAAATATACTCATTTAACTTCCTGAACAGATTGAACCCGTACATTGTAAATAACTTCACAAAAAGTCTAACACTAGCCGGGAATAATAAAAAGGACTCTGATTATTACTAATCAAAGTCCTTTTATTGGTCGGAGTGACGGGACTTGAACCCACGACCTCTTGCTCCCTAAGCAAGCACTCTAGCCACCTGAGCTACACCCCGATGATCTCGAACTCGTTAAGGAAAATTTTTGGTCGGAGTGGCGGGACTTGAACCCACGGCCTCCTGCTCCCGAAGCAGGCACTCTACCACCTGAGCCACACCCCGTTGGAGTATTCCTCTAACAAGCCTATAAATCTTATAACAACGGAATAAATTATGCAAGACATAATTTCAAATAAGAAAAAATATCTTTCAAAAACCCGCAAATGCCTTAAATAACTATATCAGAAATAATAAAGGCTGCCACATTACGTGACAGCCTTTAACGTAATCTTTTAAATAATTACTCTTCTGTTGTCTCAGCAGCAGCTTCTTCAGCAGGTGCTTCCTCAGCAGCTTCTTCCTCAGGGATCTCAGGATCGATAGGAGCAACTTCCTTGATGGAGATAGAGATTCTTCTCTCCTCGGGTTCGATCTTGATAACCTTAGCCTGAACAACCTGACCTACAGAAAGAGCATCCTCAGGCTTCTCAAGTCTTCTGGAAGAGATCTGTGATACGTGGCAGAGTGCGTCGAGATCGGGCTCAAGCTGTACGAAAGCGCCGAACTTTGTAAGACGGACTACTGTACCCTGAACTACGCAGCCAACAGGCATTCTCTCTTCGATTGCATAGTAAGGATCGTCCTCAAGCTTCTTGTAGCCTAAAGAAATCTTCTTTGTCTCCTTATCGAAAGACTTAACGTAAACGTCAACTTCATCGCCAACCTTCAGAACGTCAGCAGGCTTAGCGTTGCGGCTCCATGAGAGCTCGGAAACGTGAACGAGTCCGTCAACACCGCCGATATCGATGAATGCACCGAAATCTACGAGGCTTCTGACA
>JAEFBC010000264.1 GCA_016292155.1 Saccharofermentans sp.
GCAGTGTCCGCTTCGAAGAAGACAAGAGTAACAAGAGCACAGGCTATATCATTTGCCGTGGCGTGCTTATTCCTGCTCTTATGTGCTCCTGCGATGCTCTTAAGAGATACTCCGATCGAATATGAGCTTATCATGGGCGTGCAGGGAAGATACTTCAGACCGATGGCTCCGCTCCTGATAATGCTGATCGTCGGTATCACCGAATTTGTTGCTTCAAAGCTCGATAAGAAGAGCCTCGAAAAGATGACCGGCAAAGCGGGCGTGGTAAAGGATATGGGTCTGGTCCTTTTTGCTGCCGGGGAATTAGCTTCGGTTATCTCCCTTATAAGCGTCTATCTGGCCAGGTAAAAGGGGACTTCAAAAATGCCTTCAAAAAATTTTTTTGAGTCCGCAAACGCAATGAATCAAGGCGTTTGCGGGATACGTAAATTATATTTGATAGACAGCTAAATTATTATAATATATAATACTTTTGGAGCCGAAGCAGAGGGATATTCCCGTATGCGGCGGCTCTTTTTTGTCTATATCTTCAGTAGAGGTAATCACATGGCATACTCGATGACAGGCTTCGGCCGTGGCGAGAAGGTTTTCGACACCAGAAAATACAGTATTGAGATCAAATCGGTCAATTCCAGATTCTGCGATATTTCCATCAGAATGCCCAGGATGTTCAACTACCTGGACGGTGATATCAGAAGAGTCATCACGGACAGACTCTTAAGAGGAAAGATCGACGTATTCATCAATTACGAAGATCAGGGTGAGGCAGGCCAGACGGTTACTGTTAATGCAGGACTTGCAAAGGAGTATTCAGAGGCAGCAAAGGCAATTGCCGCTCTTACCGGAAGAGAAGATGACTTCGGTGTCGCAAGACTTGCAACAATGCAGGATGTATTAAGCGTTACACAGAATGAGATCAACGAGGACCAGGCTTCAAAAGAGCTTATGGAGACACTTAATGCCGCTATCGACGGAATGCTCGCCATGAGACAGCGTGAAGGTGAGAACCTCGTAGCTACGATCCTTACAAAGATCACATCTCTTGAAGCTATCAGAGAGGAAGTCGTCACAAGAGCTCCTGAAGTAGTTGAAGCTTATAAGCAGAAGCTCTCCGCAAGGATCAACGATATTCTTACAAGTGATCAGAGAGAATTCTACGACGATAACAGACTTGCGGCAGAGGTTGCGATCTTTGCAGACAAGTGTGCGATCGATGAGGAGATGGCAAGACTTTCTTCACACTTCTCACAGGCAAGAAAGATCCTCTCCGATGAATCAACTGTCGGTAAGAAGATGGACTTCCTTGTCCAGGAGATCAACAGAGAGATCAATACCACAGGCAGCAAGGCTAATGATATCGAGATCACATCAAGAGTCCTTACCATGAAGAATCTTGTGGAAGAGATCAGAGAGCAGATTCAAAATCTTGTATAACGGAAGGCAATTAAATGGCATCTGAATTTATCGACATAGGCTTCGGAAACATAGCACAGGCATCACGCATAATCTGCGTTGCTGCTGCAGAGTCTTCACCTGTAAGACGCATGATGCAGGATTCCAAGGACAGAGGCATGCTCGTTGACTGCTGTGCAGGTAAGAAGTGCAAGTCGGTAATCGTAACGGACAGCGGGCTCGTGCTCACATCCGCACTTGCCACATCAGAGATAAAGGAGATGCTGGGATGAGTGATTTAAGAGGATTGATTGTTGCAGTATCAGGTCCTTCTGGTGTTGGAAAAGGAACTGTACTTGCCAGGGTAGAGCAGCTCTTAGAGCAGGCTAATCCCGGAAGTGTGGGACATTCCATTTCAGTCACCACGAGAGCTCCGAGAGGAGAAGAGAAGGACGGCGTCGAATACTACTTCAGAACGAAGGAGGAATTCGAGCAGATGATAAAGGACGGCAAGATCGTAGAGTACGATAAGTACGTCGATAATTATTACGGCACACCGGCTGAACCGCTGGCAGAGATGGTGGGAAAAGGCCAGGATGTTCTTTTCGATATCACGATAGAAGGAAGCCTTGCCCTGAACCGCAAATTTGATGTCGATACAGTCACGATATTCATCCTTCCGCCCACGATGGAAGTTCTCGAAAAGAGACTGAGGGGCAGAGGCACCGAGACAGAAGACAAGATAATGAAGAGGCTGGAACAGGCAAGATCTGAGATCCGCCGCGCAGGAGAATTTGAATACTTAGTCGTTAACGACGATGTAGATAAAGCAGCAAGAGAGATACTTGCGATAATCACCGCTGAAAAGCTTAAAGCTTCGAAGAATATAAACACAGCCAAAGAACTTTTATAAAAGGAGAAGAGAGGTAAAGAAGATGTTAACAGATCCTTCAATCGAGAAACTCAAGCAGAAGACAGCAAGCCCTTACGACCTTACAGTGCTCGTAAGTAAGCGTGCAAGAGAACTGACAGACGGCGCTCAGCCTATGCTCGACGCTGAGGGTGCAGCAAATGTTGTATCACTCGCATGCCGTGAGGTAGCAGCTGACAAGGTCGTTGCAGTCAAAGGTGATGTAGAGGATGAGGCAGTCATCCCGATCACAAGAGAAGAGAAGATCAGAAGAAGAGAAGAAGCTGAGAACAGAAGAAGAATGCTCGAAGAAGAGAGAGCAGAGAGAATGTCTGTTTCAGGCGGTCTTAACTCCAAGGGCTTGGATGATCTTATTGACGCACTCGCAGGCGGCGGTCCCGATGAAGAGGAGATCGTAGCTGAAGAAGACGGCGCAGAAGAATCTGAATTCGACGACGAAGAATAATCCGAAAGGAAGTTAAGTACATATGGCAGTAGAGAAAACAATGGATAAGATCGTCTCACTTGCAAAAGTAAGAGGATTTGTTTATCCGGGTTCTGACATCTACGGTGGTCTTGCTAATTCATGGGACTACGGCCCGTTAGGTGTTCAGCTTAAGAATAACGTTAAGGCAGCATGGTGGAAGAAGTTCGTCCAGGAAAGCCCCTACAATGTAGGACTTGATGCTGCTATCATCATGAACCCCAAGACATGGGTAGCTTCAGGCCACGTCGGCGGATTCTCCGATCCTCTCATCGACTGCAAGCAGTGCAAGGCACGTCAGAGAACAGACAACCTCGTTGAGGATTGGAACAAGGAGAACGGAATCGAGAACGTACCTGTCGAAGGTATGAGTCCTGAAGAGATGGTCGCATATATCAAAGAGAAGAATATTCCCTGTCCTGTATGCGGCGGACACAACTTCACAGATATCCGTAAGTTCAACCTCATGTTCAAGACATTCATCGGTGTTACCGAGGATGCTACATCTGAAGTTTACTTAAGACCTGAGACAGCTCAGGGTATCTTCGTTAACTTTGCAAACGTTCAGCGTTCTGCAAGAAAGAAGCTTCCTTTTGGTATCTGCCAGATCGGTAAGTCTTTCCGTAACGAGATCACACCCGGTAACTTCATCTTCCGTACAAGAGAGTTCGAGCAGATGGAATTAGAGTTCTTCTGCGAACCCGGTACAGACCTTGAGTGGTTCGATTACTGGAAGACATTCTGCCATGACTGGCTTATCGGTCTTGGCATCAAGGAAGAGGAACTCCGTACAAGAGACCACGCAAAGGAAGAACTCGCTTTCTATTCCAGAGCTACAACAGACTTCGAGTTTGCTTTCCCGTTCACAGACTGGGGCGAACTCTGGGGTATTGCTGACCGTACAGATTACGACTTGAAGCAGCATATGGAATTCTCCAAGCAGGATCTCACATACTTCGATCCGGCTAAGAATGAGAAGTACATTCCTTATGTTATCGAGCCTTCTCTCGGAGCAGACCGAGTAACTCTCGCATTCCTCTGCTCAGCTTACGACGAGGAAGAGCTCGAAGGCGGCGATGTAAGAACAGTTATGCACTTCCATCCTTTCCTTGCTCCTATCAAGATCGGCGTGCTCCCGCTTTCCGCGAAGCTCACAGATAAGGCTCAGCCTATTTTCGAGAAGCTTTCAAAGAAGTATATGTGCGAGCTTGATGACCGTCAGTCTATCGGTAAGCGTTACAGAAGACAGGACGAGATCGGTACACCTTACTGTGTTGTTTACGATTTTGATTCAGAGAATGACGGCTGCGTAACCATCAGAGAAAGAGACTCCATGAAGAATGTCGAGTACGAACCCGGTAACATCAGATTCCCGATCGACAAACTTGAAGAATTTTTCTCAGATAAGTTCGATTTTTGACAGGCATATCTGTTAAAATAAACTGATAAGTTTTTAGCAGGCTAAATTGCCAATAGAGAGACAAAAAACTGAATCCAAGAAATGAAAGGCGGATAAAAGAATGACAGAGTACGTGTACCTGTTCACCGAAGGCAACGGAAACATGCGCGAACTCCTTGGTGGGAA
>JAEFBC010000265.1 GCA_016292155.1 Saccharofermentans sp.
GTCCCGCGCGGTCTGCCGCCGGCCAAGGTCCCGTGCGATTTCGGGCTGTGAACCCTGTCAGGTCCGGAAGGAAGCAGCAGTAAGCGGTTTACGGAGTGCGCCGCGGGTCAAGCCTTACCGACGGCAGTTCGGGCGGGACGGGCTTTTTTATTAGTTTTTTTGAATTCGGCTTTAAGGAACTAACTATGGAAGATCATATCGTTCTCTACAGACAGTACAGGCCCCTTACTTTCGATGATGTAGTCGGTCAGGAAGCCGCTGTTACTGCCCTCAGGCAGTCAGTAGTGTCAAAGAAGCTCGCTCACGCTTATCTTTTCTGCGGACAGCACGGCACAGGCAAGACGACGATCGCCAAGATCTTTGCAAGGAGCGTCAACTGTGAGCATCCCGTTAACGGCAATCCCTGCAACGAATGCCCCACCTGCAAAGGCATCTTGGATGGTTCCATCCTTGATGTTACCGAGATGGACGCCGCTTCCAATAACGGTGTCGACGACATCAGGCCTATCCTTCAGGAAGTTAATTTCGCACCTACAAGAACAACATATAAGGTTTATATCATCGACGAGGTCCACATGCTCTCCAAGGGTGCATTCAATGCCCTCCTCAAGACCATCGAGGAGCCTCCGAAGCATGTCATCTTCGTTTTCGCTACCACAGAATCAGACAAGATCCCTGCGACCATCATCTCGAGATGCCAGAGATACGACTTTAAGAGGATCCCGATAGATCTTATTTCCGGCAGATTAAGAGAAGTCTGCGGCAAGTCAGGCATCAGGGCCACAGATGACGCTCTCCGTCTCATCGCTTCAAGATCCGACGGCGCTCTCCGTGACGCTCTGTCTCTTTTGGACCAGATATCAGCTATCTCAGGTGACGGCAAGGAGATCAATTCACAGGACGTCGAGAGGATCACGGGTACCGTGGACAGTTCCTTCCTCTTTAAGATGGCCAACTGCCTTATCGACGCCAGATTCGACGAACTTATCGATCTTTGCGAGATACTGAATGCATCAGGCAAGAACCAGGCACGCTTTACTCTGGACCTTGCCGCTTATTTCAGGGACCTCCTCATTATCAGAGTCAAGGCAGACCCCATCATCTATCTGCCCTACCCCAAGGAGACCATCAAGGATATGTATCAGACAGCTTCCAAGGTAAGCGCCGATACATTGACCGGATATATCAGCTATCTTTCCAAGGAATATGCGGAGCTCCGCAAGTCTCCCGATATTCCCACGAGCTTTGAGCTCATGCTGATGCGCCTTTGCGGCAGGAAGTCCGCTTTGCCGGTTACACCTATCGTTATCCCCGACTTCGAGAAGAAGCAGGCGGAAAAGGCTGCAACCATAACTCTTGATGAACCCAAGGCTCTTGCAGCAGCTCCCGCTGAGCCTGCTAAAACAGAAGAGCCCGCCAAGGCAGAAACAGAACCGGTTAAGACTATAGAATCTGCCAAGCCGGAAGAGCCTGAGAATAAACCGGAGGAAAAACCTGAGGAAAAGCCCGCAGAAGAGCCCAAGCCGGCCTTCTCTGCACCTGCTCCCTACAGGCCACAGCCTTCAGCAGCACCTTCAGGATCTTTCTCGTTCGGCGGCACAGCAAGCGAGATAAAGAAGCCTGAGCCTTCCGGATCCTCATTCGACGCATTCTTCACGCCCAAGGCGGAAGAACCCGCTGAACCTGATCCTGAAGAGCCTTCAGAAGATCCTGATGACGCATATATCCCGGGCGATGCTTCCTTCAATGAACATACAGAGCCCACTATCTTCTCGTTCATGCCCAAGGAGCCTGAGAACAGTGTAAACTTCAGCTTCGGTGAACCCGAAGAACCTCAGGAGAGCCCTTCATATGAACCTGAAGAGCCTTCACCTTTCGCAGGCAGCCTTTTTGCAGGTCTGTCCTCATCCTTCCTTAAGGATCTGGCAGGAGAAGCAGAGGAAGAGGCAAAAGCTGAAGAGCCTGCTGCACAAGAGCCCGTAAAACCGCGCTCACAGCTTGCCGAGCAGGCTGACAGAAGCGGACTTATCGTAGACGGCAGACGCCAGGCAGCAGTCAGGGCACCTTCATTTACAGGTGAGTCGACTGATGTCGATTTCAGATGGTCCAATATCACAACGAAGCTTAAGGAGAGCAACGACAATATCGCTGTTATCTTAGAGCATACAAAGCTTAAGAAGGACGGTGCTTCCGCTTATATCGTTTTCGACGACAAGGACACGAAGCTTTTGTCCAATCTTAAGAGATCACAGGCTTTCAGACAGATCTCTGCGGGGATCAAGGACGAATTCGGCGCAGAGCACCTTTACCTCTGCACGAATACTCAGTATTCCAACCTGGAGAAGAAGAACCAGGAGTCTGAGCTTGAGAAGAAGTTAGATGACTTGAATGAACGATCCAGGAATATGGGAGTTCCCACAGACTTCCATTTCGGTGACTAAATAAATAATCGGACAGATTAATTTTCGGAGGTTTTTAAAATGGCTAAAGGATTCCGTGGCGGAATGGGAATGGGCGGCAATATGAGCCAGGTTATGGCTCAGGCTCAGAGAATGCAGAGACAGATCGAGATGGCTCAGGCTGAGATCCAGGAA
>JAEFBC010000046.1 GCA_016292155.1 Saccharofermentans sp.
CCAGTCAGTAATTGAGGATGAGGGAGAATCAAAATACATGTACAATGACTTTCACCCCAACGCTCCTGACGGAATCGGGCTTTACTGTTATGCCGTTCTTATGGATGCTCATGACAGAAGTCACTAAATCTACTATTCTTCCATAAAAAAGAGGCTGCTCAAAACGAGACAGCCTCTTCGTTTTTGTTTTGATCGGACAGCTATTAGAGCTTGATCTCCATGATCCAGCCTTCAGGTGCTTCAACAGTACCCATCTGGATACCTGTAAGAGTCTCTCTGAGCTTTGTCATGACAGGGCCCATCTCCTCCATGCCGGAAGCGAACTTGAATTCCTTGCCGTGATCGTTGATGGATCCGAGAGGTGAGATAACTGCAGCTGTACCGCAGAGACCGCCCTCTGTGAACTTACCGCTCATGATCTCGTCGAGGTAAACTTCTCTCTCCTCGATCTTCATGCCGCAATAGTGCTCAGCAACGTAAACAAGTGATCTTCTTGTGATAGAAGGCAGGATGGAATCGGACTTAGGTACAACGAGTGTGCCCTTACCATCTGTGAGGATGATGTTAGCTCCGCCTGTCTCCTCGATCTTTGTACGTGTAGCGGGATCGAGATAGATGTTCTCGGCAAATCCTTCCTTGTGTGCAGTAACGATTGCGTGGAGGGACATAGCATAATTGAGGCCTGCCTTGATGTTGCCTGTTCCTCTCGGAGCAGCACGGTCAAAGTCAGAGATCTTAACTGCGATCGGCTTAGCACCGCCCTTGAAATAAGGGCCTACAGGTGTAGCGAAGATTCTGTACTGATAGTCATCAGCAGGCTTAACGCCGATAACGGGGTTAATACCGAAGATATAAGGTCTCAGGTAGAGAGAAGCGCCGGAACCGTACGGGGGAACCCATGCTGCGTTGCCTGCAACTGTCTCCTGGACTGATCTGAGGAACAATTCCTTGGAAATCGGGGGAATCTCAAGGCGGACTGCAGAGTCATGAAGTCTCTCAGCGTTGAGGTCAGGACGGAAAGTAACGATTCTGCCGTCAACTGTCTCATAAGCCTTAAGGCCTTCAAATACTGTCTGTGCATACTGGAGAACGCCTGCGTCTTCGCTCATGACGATCATGTCGTCATCAATAAGCGCGCCTTCGTCCCATGCGCCGTTCGTGTAATTAGCTACGAATCTTTTGTCTGTCTTCTGATAAGAGAAGGTCAGATTGGACCAATCGAGATTCTTCTTTTCCATAAATACATTCCTTCTTTCTTAAAGTTACTTATGAATTAAGTAATTGTATCGCAAGTATTCCAATAATTCCAATATCTGTTTTACGCCGGCTGTTATATTTTAAAGTTCGATCATGTGAACTATACTTTAATTCAGAATATTTCATGGACAGGCAACGGAAAATGGAACAGATTCCCGGCAATAAGGCCTTATCTTTCACGAGAATAGACTCCCTGACGGGTCTTAAAGCTGTTGCTCTGCTATTTATCTTTTGGTGGCATGCCCCGGTCTCAAAGCCTGATTTTGATATCGGCGCCCAAATGTGCCAGCTGCTGTTTATCTGTTCCGGATTTCTAACAGGATATTCAAGTTTGAAAAAGCCCAGTCTTCCCGCTGCCTCCTGGAAGGATCCTTTCAAGATCTGCCTGAAAAAACTTAAGGCCTTCTGGCCGCTTCATGCTCTTTTCACGTTGCTCTGGCTCGTATTCTTATCAGATACTGCCTTTACACCCGGAACGGCAATAAAACTTATCCTGAATCTGCTCTTGCTTCAGGCTTGGCATCCGGCCCCGGATGTATATATGTCTTTCAACGGAGTAAGCTGGTTTCTGTCTGCCCTTCTCTTCTGTTATTTCCTCTCTCCGTTTCTTTTAAAGACTATCAGAAGGAGCAGGAAATATATCATTCTTGCGTTTATTGCCGCGTTTCTTATCAGGAACATATTAAATGACCTCTGCTGGTTCTATCCCAAAACATTTTCGTGGTTTAACACATATTCATTCCCGCCAATCAGAGTGCTTGAATTCTATTTGGGAATACTGATCGTTCCTTTGTATAAGCATTTCGATGCAAATATCAGAAAAATGGAAGAGAAAAAGCGGACACTGATAATGACCGTTGCTGAACTATCATATGTCCTTGCTCTGGAAGGCTTCCTTTTCTTCATTTCAAATAAAGTGTCACACAGCCTGACGCCACCGGTCTATCTGCCCCTCATAATCCTATTTGCATGCAATACAGGCCTTATCAGCAAGTTTTTGGCATTAAGGCCATTCCGCATTTTCGGAAAGATCCAATTCCAGTTCTTCATAGTCCATCACTTTATTATCAGGATCTTCCTTCAATACAATATTCTCGAAAACATCAATATCGGCATAAGGACGATCCTGATGCTTATTGCGGCGATCGCTGTCTCATCCCTGCTATACCTTCTGCATGAAAATATCACCAAACGCATACTGAAATAAAAAAGACCTTGCAGCCGATCTGCAAGGTCTTATAGTTTTTATCTTGGTTCAACGAATCAGACAAATCTGTATCCGCAGGCGTGGTAAACCTTCTTGCCAGCCTTGATAACAGGAGAAGCAAAGCCTTCAAGGTTAACGGCATTAGGCACCATCTGAGCCTCAAGGCAGATAGCGTCATACTGGCCGTAAGCCTTTGTTGTCTTGATGTCGAGCGGGCTTCCTAAGTTATTTCCTGCATAGATCTGGATACCCGGAAGGTCTGTTAAGCACTCCATCGTGATTCCGGACTCAGGTGCAGTAACAGCAGCAGCAAATGAGAATGTGCCGGCTATCGTATTAAGGCAGAAGTTCTGGTCGATACCCTTTGAGATAACCATCTGGTGGTCATCGCTGTCATTGAGCTCGCTGATGAATCTGTATTCCCTGCAGTCGAAAACTGTGCCTTCAACATCCAAAAGCTCGCCTGTAGGAACGTTCATGTCGTCCTTGATCGTGATCTTGTCAGAGTTGATCATGATGAGGTCGTTGTTAACAGTACCCTCGGCAGCCTCACCTCTGAGATTGAAGTAAGCGTGGTTTGTGGGCGCGAAAATCGTATCCTTATCTGTCTTTCCGCAATAAAGGATCAGGAATGTCTTATCCTCAAGCCAGCAGTAAAGCACCTTTGTATCAAGGTTTCCGGGGAAACCCGTAGCTCCGTCAGGGCTCGTGTAGCTTAAAAGAACTGCTCCGCCGTCGCAGCCAGGGATGCCTGCGATCTTGGAATCCAAAATGATCGCATCAGCCTCTTCCTCTGTAAGGATCTTGCCGTCCCAGAATACATTGTGGTAACCGGGATTGCCTGAATGGAGGTTATTCTCGCCTTCGTTCTTAGGGATCTGATATCTCTCGCCGTTGATAACAAAAGAAGCATCCTTGATCCTGTTAGCTGAACGTCCTACGACAGCGCCGTGGTTAGCGCCGTTCCCCATGTACTCATCAAGGCCCTTGCAGCCGAGCATGATATCTGTGGGCTTACCGTCCTTATCAGGTACGATAAGATCGGTAATGACAGCACCGTATGTGATAACAGAAGCTTCATAACCGCCGTCGATCTTTATCGTAAACTTCTTAGCCTTAAGATCGGGATCCTTTACTGACAGATAGTCACTTGTGGTAATACTCATTCCTCAAAACCTCCACAAAGATTTTATTAAAAAGAAGTATAGCATAAATATCCGCTTCCACGTATAATCGTTAATCAGACTGGGCATTAGCGCAGTGGGAGCGCATCACACTGGCAGTGTGGGGGTCACGGGTTCAAGTCCCGTATGCTCCACCAAAATAAAGAACTTCTCCAACGTACGAACAGTTCGCTTCGCGAAACTA
>JAEFBC010000266.1 GCA_016292155.1 Saccharofermentans sp.
ACAGATTAATTTTCGGAGGTTTTTAAAATGGCTAAAGGATTCCGTGGCGGAATGGGAATGGGCGGCAATATGAGCCAGGTTATGGCTCAGGCTCAGAGAATGCAGAGACAGATCGAGATGGCTCAGGCTGAGATCCAGGAAATGCGTTTCACAGGCTCAGCAGGCGGCGAACTCGTAAAAGTCACAGTTACAGGCAAGCACCAGCTGGAGAGCGTTGAGATCGCTAAGGAAGTTGTTGATCCCGATGATATCGAAGGTCTCCAGGATCTCATCATCGCAGCTGCTAACCAGGCTCTCGAGCAGATCGACAAGACCAATCAAGAGCGTATCGGCGCCATCACCGGCGGCATGAAGATGCCCTTCTGATAATGGCAAGGTATTCTCCTTCAATTCAGAATCTCATAGCACAGCTCAGCAGTCTTCCCGGTATAGGCGGCAAGTCTGCGCAGCGCCTTGCATTCCACATCCTCGCTATGGAGGATAAGGATGCCGAGGCCCTGACGTCATCGATAATGGCGGCAAGGCAGTCCACCAAAAGATGCACATGCTGCCAGAATTTCACGGACTCTGACCCCTGCCCTATCTGCTCTGATCCTTTGAGGGACAAGACGACTATCCTGGTCGTTGAATCTCCCAGAGATGTATCGACATTTGAGCGTGCACATGAATATAAGGGACTTTACCATGTTCTTCACGGTGTATTTAATCCGATGAAGTCCATGAGCATATCAGACACCACTATCCCTGATCTTATCAAGCGCCTTGCTGACCACCCTGAAGTATCAGAGGTTATCGTTGCGACGAACCAGACGGCCGAAGGCAATGCCACGGCTCTCTACCTCTCAAGGATGGTAGGTCCTTCAGGCATCAAGGTATCGCGCCTTGCGTCAGGTCTTCCCATGGGTTCTGATATCGAATATGCAGATGACCTGACTCTCCTCTCGGCACTGAAGGGCAGAGTCATGCTTTCAGGAGATAATAATGAGGCTTGATAAATTCCTTAAGTTATCCAGAGTAATAAAGCGCAGGACCGTCGCAAACGACGTATGCCAGGCAGGAAGAGTTACCGTTAACGGCAAACCCGCAAAGCCTTCAGTAAAGCTCAAGGTGGGCGATGTCGTATCGATCCTCTTCGGCAGCGGTGAAGTCACTTTCAGGGTCTTATCGCTTCAGGAAACAGTCAGGAAAGAAGAGGCATCTTCGATGTACGAGCTTCTTGATTGATATTCCGAGTCACTAATATTACAAGTACTTTAAGTTTAACCCCGGGTTGTTGTTTTGCTCCCGGGGTTAAGTAATAATAACTGTATATCGCTATATTTACGGAGGCATAACTTGCGCAAAGTAAGACGCAAATCAGGTGGAATATCTTTCTTGACGGCAATGATCTGCATCGTCTGCGTTGTCGTATGCATTCTCTGCATCACCAAGTATGCCAACATCAACAGACAGAAAGAGCGTCTCATGGCTGAGAACTCCTCGCTTGTCGCGCAGTCTGAAGCATTATCCGATAAGTTACAGCAGATAAGAGCTCAGGAGGAATTCGGCAAGGATGATGCCTACATCGAGAGCGTAGCAAGAACCCAGCTCGATATGGTCTATCCCGGCGAAGTAATCTTCAGAGTCTCAGGTGATAAGTACACTAACTGATTTCCAACAAACATAAATTAAAGGTCAGCTGACTGGAGCTGACCTTTTTTATTGATTCAATATACTTTTCGCCGCCAGATAAGCTTCGCTCATACAGGCCTGAAGATTATATCCCCCGCTTATTCCGTCTATGTCCAATGCCTCGCCGGTTATGTAGAGGTCTTTTACGATCTTCGACTCCATCGTCTTTCTGTCGACTTCTTTAAGCGGCACGCCGCCTCTGGTAACATAAGCGGTCTTTATATCAGGAGCAGATGCGAGCCCGATCTTAAGGTGCTTCATCTCACGGCAGATGCTCCTTCTGTTTTCTTTGGTAAAACTCTGGGCATACGAGCCTTCCGAGCCGGCCTTTGTGGTGATCTCAGCTGCGACTGACTGGGGAACAAAGCCCGATAATAGCGTTGATATCTTAGTATCGCCATGTCCGCCGATAAGCCTTAAGAGCTCTTTATCAAAAGCCTCATCAGTCATCTGGGGCACCAGATCCAGCTCAAGATAAACATCCCTGCCGGCTATATCTTCCGGCACTTCTCTTGAGATCTCCATGACAGCAGGTCCCGTCAGTCCGAATTCAGCGAAAAGAAGCTCTCCTTCTTTGTATGCGGTCTTCTTCCCCTCACAGTAAAGTGATACACCGGCTCTTACCGTCACTCCGCTGAGGTTCCTGCAAAAGCCTATGGATGCTTCATCTGCCCTTATAGGCGCCAGCGCTCCTCTTACCGGAATCACATCATGACCGAGAGCTTTTGCAAACCTGTAGGAATCGCCTGTGGATCCTGTCTTTGGGAAAGAGCTTCCGCCGCAGGAAAGGATAAGATAATCGAAGATGAAATCTCCCTTTGAAGTTGCGACCTCAAAACCTTCAGTCTTCTTTATGTTCTTTACTTCGGCACCGCAGATGATCTTTGTGCTGTCTGAGATAAAAGATACAAGCGCATCCCTTACCTTCACGGCGCTGTCGCAGACGGGGAAGATCCTGTTGTTGTCTTCCTCTTTAGTCTTTAATCCGGCCTCGTTCTCGAAAAAACTGACCGTATCATCCGGTCCGAATTCCTTCAATGCCGGATACAAGAACTTCTCTGCCTCATGGTAGCCTTCCTTAAGCAGGGATATATCTTTCCTGTTGGTGATGTTGCAGCGCCCGTGACCCGTTAAAGTCAGCTTTTTGCCTGGCTCGGAATTCTTCTCGATAACAGTAACTTCTATGGGACTTTGTGAGAGTCTTTTTAACTGGCAGGCTGCGTAAAGTCCTGCTGCGCCGCCTCCGATTATGCCTATGCGCTTATTCATCAGGCTTCAACGACTCTTATCTGGAATCTGTCGAATCTTACGTTCTCCGTGTACTGTTCACGGAAAAAGATCGTCTGCCCGAAAGCCGCAAATTCCTTGGTATTCTTCTTCATCCACATGGGGACCGGGATGTCCATTTGCTTGCAGAGCTCTATCAGAGCCTTCTCCAGACACTTTGAATAAGAGGAATCCGTATCCTCCGTGGTGACCTCTTTTATCTCTGTCATCCTGTTCGCGACGAAGAGTCTTCCTTCAAGTGTCAAACCCGTAATCCTCCCTGTTTGCTTAATTCTTTGCCACTATTTTGCCTTTTTTGAATCTTAAAGTAAATATTGAGGGTGGTAAGATATGGTTGTTCAAAGTAATTGTTCCTTA
>JAEFBC010000267.1 GCA_016292155.1 Saccharofermentans sp.
GGAAGAACTGTAGCAAGGAGTCCTAAGTAGATAGCGCCGTACTCTTTCTTATAAATATCACCGTTAAGCAAAGCTACCATGACAGGGAGTGTCTTCTTATTCTTATCAGTAAGAAGGATCATAGGTGTGAAGAGGTTATTCCAGCTTCCTACATAAGCGAAGATAGCCTGTGTAGCGATAGCGGGCTTCATGAGCGGAACAACGATCTGGTTAAAGATTCTGAACTCTCCTGCACCGTCGATTCTAGCGGACTGTACGATCTCCATAGAGAGCGAAGCCTGCAGGTACTGACGCATGAAGAATACAACCATAGGAGCAGCAATAGAAGGGATGATGAGAACAGAAAGCTTGTTGATCATACCGATCTTGTATGCCATCTGATAGAAACCGATCATAGTAACTGTGCCCGGAATCATCATGACTGCCATGATCATAGCATTGAATCCATCTCTGAGCTTCCACTCATATGCTGTGATTGCATATGCTGTGAGGCATGAGAAGTAAACGTTAAGAATCGTACTCAGAGTAGCAACGATGAAAGAGTTTCTGAAACCAACGCCGGGATGGAAAGCATCCTTACTGGTGATGATCTTCCAGTTGTTCTGGAGATTCTTAATAGGATGTTCAGAGTAAAGCGAAAGTGTGCTTGACTGAACTTCGAATGTGCTCTTATAAGAGTTTGCGATCAACATAACGAAGGGGAACAACGTCATGATGGAGAAGATGATTGAGACAATGTAGATAAATACCTTAAGGATTGTCTCATTTCTCTTCATAGAAGATAATTTTGTATCATTAGCCATTACAGTTCACCTCAAAAACCTTTCTTTGCAGCTCTTATCTCTGCCTTTCTAAGCTTCTTGAGCTTAGCCTCATCTTTATCTCTCATGATGAAGAAGAGGATGGAAGAAAGAACAACAATAATGAGGAACAAGATGACGGAAGCAGCTGCAGCTCTGTTATAGAGGTAGGAACCGTCAAATGCCTGGTTTCTGATGTACATGTTAGTTGTAAGAGCAGCACCGTTTGCTTTCTTAGGACCAACTAACAACTGCGGAATATCGAACATATTGAGACCGCCGATGAGTGATGTTACGAGAACAAACAACATGATCTGACGGATACAAGGGATCGTAATCCTGAAGAAAGTCTGCACTCTGTTCGCACCATCGATTTCAGCAGCTTCGAAGATCTCAGGGCTGATACCGATAACGCCTGCGATAAGGTTAACCATTGTATGACCATACCACTGGAAGAACTGAACGAATGCAACGATTAACTTGATAGGCCACTCATATGAAAGGAAGTCATATGCTGTTTCAGCTGATGTTCCGTTAAAGAGCTGGTTTACAGCACCGATCGGATAACCGAACAACTTAGCGAACAAGATAGCCATTGTAGCAGCTGTGATGATGTTAGGCATGTAGAACAGGATCTTGAATAAGCCTGTGCCCTTAACCTTGGATCTTCTGTCTGTAAACCAAGCGGTGAACAAGAGGGCGAAACCCAGCTGCGGAACGAAGTTCAAGCCCCAAATGATCCATGTATTTGTGAAAGCTTTTCCGAATGTCTTAGATGTAAGAACATCCTTGAAGTTGGCAAATAAATTCTTGCCTACAGAAGGGAGCCAATGCCACTCTGTGTTGCCTGCACCCTTCAAATCTGTGAATCCGATAACGAATGTATAAACTACCGGATAAAGTGTAAAAATCAAAAATGTAACAATGAACGGAATTGAGAAAATGTATCCGTACTTTGCGTAATTGACAAGTTTTTTGTTTCTCATTACAGCCTCCTCTAGTTTTAAAAAACGGCAGGGTAAATGCCTGATCTACCCTGCCGTCACAGCATCTAAAAATTAGATCCTATTAGAAAGAGAGGTTCTCGCTTACAGCTGTCTTGAAAGCGTCGATAGCGCCATCTCTATCTGTGTTGCCGAGAGCATACTGGTTAGCTGCGTCTGTGAAGTAACCGTTGATTGTCTCGTCATACTGTGTCATAGCCTTAGCAGAAGCATACTTGTTGCCTTCGATGAAAGCAGGGAAGATGTTCTGGCCGCCGCAGAAGTCGAGTTCACCGTTAGACTTAGCCATAACTGTAGCAGAAGCAACTGTATCCTTAGCTGTAGCTGTGTTAGGATCGTTATCCCAGTCAACAGAACCATTAGCCCAGAGATACTGGAGACCTGTGTCGGAAGAATCGAGTGTGATCCAAGTAATGAGCTCAGCTACGCCTTCCTTAACCTTTGTGTCCTTGGAACCAAGAACCCATGTGCCGCCCCAGAAGAAGCCTACCGGAGGAGCGCATACTCTCCACTGACCGAATGTACCTTCGCCAACCTTGTTTCCGCCGGAGTTACCGATCATAACGTAGTTGATGAGCCAAGCAGGTCCGAAGAATGCGAATACCTTCTGAGCACCCTCGCCCTTCATGTCTGCATACCAAGCCTCAGACCAACCAGCTGCGTCGTTAGACCAACCATTGTCCTTAAGCTTCTTAGCGATGTCAAGGAACTCAGCTCTCTTAGGGTCGATGTTGAGCTCTTTGTTTACGATCCATGCTGTGTCAGCGGACTTCTCGCAAGCGTTCCAGATGTCACCAGAACCAGAAACTGCTGCATAGCCCTTTTCCTTGAGCTTAGCTGCTGCTTCGAAGAACTTGTCCCACTTACCGGAACCAGCGCCTACGATTTCTTCGATCTTCTTAGGATCGTCTGTGCCGAATGCATCCTTAGCAACCTCAGCGTTGTAGATCATAGCGCAGCCTGTAGCCTGATAACCAAGAGCTACGAGCTCACCATCACGTGAACCAACCTGGATTGTGTACTCTGCGATCTGAGCTTCCTTGATCTTAGCGTCTACATCGATGCCGAGATCCTTGTAAGAAGCTGCGAACTTAGCCATATCACCCTGTGAATACTTGAGGATGAAAGCTGCCTCAGCTGCATACATGTCAGGAGCCATGTCGCCGCCAGCAACGAGAGCGTTGTCGAGAGCTGTCTGATAAGCACCACCGTCTGTAGCGATGATTGTGCACTCGATTGTGTACTTCTCACCGAAAGCAGGTACCTGCTTAACATACTGGCCTACCATCTTCGGGATCTCGTCTGTGAAAGACCAAAGATTGATCTTATCAGCACCAGTACCGAATGTCATAGTACGCTTCTCTGTTGTTGTGGGTGCCTCTGTCTCAGAGCCTTCAGGTCCCTGTGTAACACCGGGCTCCTGGGAAGCTGTAGGATCGACAGAAGGCTTGTTTCCATCCTGGCAACCAGTTGCAAGTGCAGCAACCATTGCTAAAGAAAGAACACTGGCAATAACCTTTTTCATAAAGTTTCCTCCTTAATGAAATTGTTCGGGGCCTCTTGGCCCTTCTACATTGTAAA
>JAEFBC010000268.1 GCA_016292155.1 Saccharofermentans sp.
AACGGTCGTATTGATCTCGCCCTCAGCTTCAAGAATGTCCAAAATCTGTTTTCTTCTGTCAGGATTATTCATGACAAGATATTATCAAGTGAAAATCAGATAGTCAATTATCTTTCATTTGCCTTATTTCTGAAAATGCTGATAATCCTTTGGACTCGACCAGCTTCCGCCCCATGTCCAGCCCTTCTTTGTAAAGAGTTTATAGGCCTTATCGCTCGTCGTGATGACATGTGCTTTTTTAGAAGACCTGTTGCTTGCATAGTCAGCCGCATTCTTGTGCGAATAGCTGGGCTTGCCGTCCTTAAAGGTAACATAGGGATTCTGCTGTGGATTGATGTCTATAGCCCTTCCGAGAGCGTGCTTGGAGAGCTTGCTTCCACCGGTCGCGGCACGGTAGCAGAAGCACGATGTGTTATTTGCTTCGATTGAATTCCAGTCTGCAGTGCCGGCGTTCTTTTCCCAGAAATTATCGATCAGATACATCGAATAGATCTGATAGCCATCCGAAAAAAGCGATTTGAAAATACCGAGAACTTCGTCTGCAACGCTTTTATTTACTATCATTTCGCCGACCTGGTATTCGCCGTCGAAATTCACATGAAGCATCTTAAGATACCTAAGATCACTCAGTTTGATGTCCTTATTCGATTTATAGGACTTGCCGTTTATCCTCTCATAAACGCTGTCGCCCTCTTCGATCTTGGAGGAAGTGAAATACTTAGAAAGATTGTCCTTATCGATCCGGTCCTTGCTGACAACGGTGCCGGCCTTAAGATCTTTAATACCCGAGAGCTTATCTTCCTCAGATGACAAGATAAAGGAATATTCTTCTCCGCTTGTCTCTTCAGATGACGATGTGGATTCATCGTACGACTCAGGAGAAGGTGTAACTGATATCTCAGGCTTTATGGTCGTGCTTGCAGCCGCACTTTCAGTTGTACTTTCAGAAGTGCTCTCAGACGTGCTTGCTGATGTACTCTCCGATGTGCTTTCAGATGCAGCCGCAGCAGTTGTTACTGTTGTGTTTTCTGAAGAATTCCCTGACGTATCTGTGCCTGTTGTCCCGGTCTGGATACCGAAATCTCCGCTTCCGTTTGCGAATTTGGACGCGAAAATGACCGTGCCTGCGATCACGATGCATATGCCGGATGCAAGAAGCCCGGTTACTATGTTTTCTCTGCGTCTCCTTCTGTCAGACACTTAAATCTCTCCCGTAATCAAAGATATTTATGCGGGTCTTATTCCCGACAATCTTAACACAGCTTAACAGGATTCAATGCAAATTATGATATTTAGTAATCAAAGTGTTATAATGGTCGGCGATATGCGCCTGTGGTGAAATTGGCAGACACGCCAGATTTAGGTTCTGGTGCCGGAAGACGTGCAGGTTCAAGTCCTGTCAGGCGCACCAATACAGAAAAAACAAATACCCCGTACTTCAGACAGTAATTTCTATCGAAATTAACTCGTACGGGGTATTTGTTTTTACTTACCGAATTACAGACCTTGAACGAGTGCTGAATATATATCGTGCTTGGGTGTTTATTTTTTGCTCTCTATCTTATTTGATATAATCGGGTAAGATTAATCATTCCGGCGGGCATATATTATGACGATCACAGGCATAGATCATAAGATCACATTTATCTACACTACATCTGAACACATGATGGAAGCAGATATTCCTTTAACCGGCGAAGATCTTGTTGCTGCCCGGTACAGAAGAGAATCCATTTATACTGAGATCCTGAATGCGTAAACCCGAGGAACTGAAAATGAACGTAAGACGAGCTGAAATAAAGGATATTCCCGGAATCTTAAACCTTCTTGTACAGGTCGATATGGTCCATCATGAAGGCCGTCCTGACCTCTTCAAAGGTCCTGCGACCAAGTACAACGCTGAAGAGCTTAAGGTCATAATCTCTGATGACAAGACACCCGTATTTGTCTGCGTTGATGACAGCGGTTTTGTCGCAGGTCACGCATTCTGCATAAGCAGACAGGAATTAAATAATTCCGTGCTGACGGACATAAAGACGCTTTATATAGATGACATCTGCGTCGATGAGAATGCGCGCGGGAAACACGTCGGCACGACGCTTTACAGATTCGTCGAAAAATATGCCAGAGACAACGGGTTCTACAACATCACTTTAAATGTCTGGGAATGCAATCCCACAGCCAGGAGTTTCTATGAATCCCTTGGCTTCAAGCCCCAGAAATACGGCATGGAGACGATACTCTGACCACTCCTTTTTCATTAGAGAACCTTTCCGTCAGCACCAAACGAATTGACAAAGATTTTTAAGTTGCTGTATATTTGGAGCGGATAAACAGATAAGAGGGGTAGTTTTATATGGCAATCTGGGACAATCCTACAGGCGGTAGGTTTGGTGGTTCAGGCACAAAGGTTTTTTCCGCAAATTCGACTAAGTGTCCTAATTGTGCTTCAAACCTTGTTTTCGATTCGGATCACGGAGCATGTATCTGCAGAAACTGCGGAGGACTTTTCGATCCTGACACATTGGATAAAGTAGGTTCATTCGGAATCTTAAATCCCGAGAAGAATTACGATGGAACGATCGAAGTAAGCAAGGAAGACGCTGACCGTATCGAGATCGTCTGCAACTCCTGCGGCGCCGAGATCGTAACGGACAAGAACACTGCATCCACATTCTGTGCTTTCTGCGGCTCCCCTGCCCTCGTAACGAGAAGACTTACACGTGAATTCAAGCCTGACTACATCATTCCTTTCAAGTTCGATAAGGAGAAGGCTATCTCATATTTTGAAGAGCACTGCGCCACGATAAGCCATCTTCCCAAGAACTTTAAATCGAAGAAGGTCCTTGCCAAGATGACAGGTCTTTATGTGCCCACATGGATCATCTCGACCGAAGTCGAGGTAAATGTTGTCGGTAAAGGCAACAAGGGCAAGATGGTCGACGATGCTTACTCCGAATATCATTCGGCATCTTCCAAGGATTACTCCATGCTCACATACGGCAAGGTCAAGTTCAGATTAAAGAATGTTCCTTTCGACGGTGAGATAAAGATCGCAAACCGCCTTATGGCAGCCGCAGAGCCCTTTGATTACAGCGAGCTCGTTAAGTTCAGGCCTGAATATCTCCAGGGCTTCTTCGCCGAGAAATACGATGAGCAGCCTCTGGACATGACAGACAGGATCTACAAGCGTCTGGACAGATATGCATTAAGGGTCTGCGAAGAGATTACATTCGGATACGACGGCTTCGTTCCTGACACCAATGCGAGCATCACAAGATACAACAACCAGAACATCAAGTACGCTCTGCTTCCCTGCTGGTTCTTAAGCCTTGATTATGACGGCAGGAACTATCAGTACATCGTAAACGGCCAGACAGGCAAAGTCTCCGGTGAGTTCCCTTATGCAAAGGGCTGGGAGACTATTGAGAGAACAGGCCGTAAAGCAAAGATGGAAGCTATCAGCTTCAATACAGGCCTCAGGGCAGGCCTTTACCTGCTCCCTGCTCTGCTGCTGGGAGGTGTCCGTCTGTTCCGCTTCGGTGATTCATTCAAGTGGATGAAGTTTGTTTATAACAATCCCGGTGAGTTAATCCTGCTTCTTGTCTTGTTGGGACTTGTCACATATTTCCTTGCGGAGATCCTTCCTAAACTGCTCCACAGCAAGGAGAAAAAGGACATAGAATCACTTTCCAAGGCAAGCAGCCACGACATAGCTGCCGAACAGGGCGTCGAAGCATATTACGATACAAGCTTCCCCGTAACAGCTTACGAGACGACCAAGGACTTCATATCCCTTGAAGAAGGCTGGAAATACGGCGAACAGTCTCAATTTGACTTCAAGACCGCTATGCCTGAAGCTGAGGAAGAGACGTCAGATGAGAATGCTACCGAATTCGAGAAGCAGGGCCATGGCAGGCGCATGATGCAGTAAGGTATCTTACCGTCAGATCTTTCTCGCTTTTACCAGAAGGAAATCAGGCCTGTGATACAGGTCATAGTAGTCAGGATACTTCTCAACGATCTCTTCCGTTGCCACAGGCTCTGACAGCTTCTCAATGGAAAATCCCGCATCTATCAGGTCATTAATCACAGTGGAGAACATCCTGTGATATTTCTTAACGTTGTCCACGAACCATGTACTCTCGCGCTCGCCTTCTATGCCGTAATTTGAGAGAAGACTGTAAGTCTTGATCCCGTTCTCATCCTTGAGCCATCTCTCTCCCCCGCCATAGCTTGAATTGACGGGGTGCTCCTGTGAGAATACGAATACTCCACCCTTTACAAGGAGCCTGTTAACGTTCTTGAGAACGCCCTTGTAATCCTCAACATAGTGAATCGCCAGAGAACTTACAACGAGGTCAAACTCGCCTTCAAGCTTATAGATATCCTCCATGGGCATTCTGATGTATGTGATGTTTGGATCTGAATTCTTCTCCTTTGCTGCTTCAAGCATCTTCTCTGAGATATCAACGCCGACAACGCTTTTCGCGCCCTGCCTGATATATTCCATGCAGTCATCTCCCATACCGCACCCGAGATCCAGGATCCTTAATCCCTTAAGATCCGGCAGCAGAGCAACCCTTGCAGGTATCTCAAAAAGATTGTTGGCGTTCACTTCGCGCTCTCTTAACTTCTGGTAGCCTTCGAAAAAAGTCTCGTTGTCGTAATTATTCTGCAATGCCATCTTTATTACCCCCAAAAATGCGATGTCACTTATTCTACTACAAAAAAGCGGTGCCTGTTACGGCACCGCCTGATAAGTTCTGTTTTGCTTAAGAATCAGAGCTGAGGTGTATCGTTGTGCTGTGTTCTCGGGCTCTTCCTTACATGAATGAACATGTTGTGGAGGAGGTTAACACTCGTAAGGATAACTTCACCCTGGTTGAGCTTCCTTACGTGCTTGATGGCATAATCGTCAAGGTGGCTCTCTACGGCATGGATCTCATCGTTGAGCATGAGTCTGTGGATGAGCATCGTACCGATCTGACCGAAGAGGATCGGAGATACGTCCTTCGGGTTCTGTGTTGTCAGGTAAAGGAAGATACCCTTCTTACGTCCTTCTCTTGCAAGGAGTGTAAGACCGCCGTGATACTCCTTGTCAGAGTATCTGGACTTGGCATATCTGTGTACCTCATCGATAAAGAATACGAACGGGCATACATCTTCCTTGGACATAACGAATGTACTTACAAGGTCGATGATCATGCCGCCGATACCTTCGGAAGCACCGAGTTGTGATGTGTCGATATAAAGACTCTCTTCAGGAATGTGGATGAAGTCTTCGATAACATCGAGGAGGTTATACATTCCGGGATCATTCGAGAAGAATGAGAGGAACTTCGTATTTGTCATCTGATACTGGATCTTCTGAACGAGGGAGGAATTGAGGTTAGCTCTCAATGTATCGTAACGGTACTTGAAGTTGTAGTCGCTGTCTCTGTCAGGCTCGCATACGGACTCAGCCTGGATCTGCTCAGGAAGGAGCTCGATGTTGAAATCGACGTCGTCCTTGCCTACGGAAGCGATGTTCTCCTGTACTTCCTCGATGTCCTCACCGACCTTCGGATAGTAGGAATTCTCGCCGATCTTCTTCATGTAACGGAGTGATGTGATAGCCTCTGAAAGGACTGCGCCCTGTGAGCTGTTCTCAGTCTCGAAAAGCTTTTCCCACTGCTCCATTGAGATCTTACCGGGAGATACTGTGGTATCTACGCCGAGAGTAAGCTTTGTGATCTCTTCATTAGTAAATGCGTTTCTGTACTCGCCTGTAGGGTCGATGATAAGAGCCTTTCTTCTTGTGGAAACGACCTTATCAAGGATAGCGAGAGCCGTTGTGGACTTACCGCTGTTCGTAGCGCCGATGCACATAAGGTGACGGTTGAAGAGCGTGCTGGGCTTGAGGCAGACCTCAGCCTGTGACTTATTAAGATATGTTGCAAATGAAGGAAGGGGTTCCTCGTTCTCGCCTGTGAATTCGAGTGAAGCCAGGAAGAGCTTATAAACGTCATCAGTTGCGAGGTAAACCTTATCTGTAATACCGAGAGTATTGAAGCCTGCGAGCTGGAACCTGTCGGAATCTGTGGGCATAAGTGAGATGGTGTCGATGCAGATTTCCTGATAGTCGTTGGACTTGACATCGCCTGTCTTCATCTCATAGATGCTCTTTCTGGAAGCCTTATTCTCAAAGATCTCACCAAGGAACAGACCAACTACCGAGTCGATGATTACAAAGTTGTTGATCGTATTAGGCAAAAATGATTTGTTAAATCTCGATCTGTCTGACATCAGGTCAAAGTTCTCTACCTGCGCAACGCAGTTGCTTCTGTATACCTGTGTTACTTTGCCGATGTAAAATTCTTGGGGATTCTTTCCTGCATAAAGAGCTTCAATAGTCATGTAAAGCCTCCTGAATTGTTATGTGAATGGACCAGGGTCCAAAAAGCACTGTATATATTATATCTCCCAGAATACAAAATTGGTAAATAAATCTTTCTTTTCTGATAATATATAGTAGAGTATCAGGTTTATTCATCAGGCAGGCAATATGGCAATCGTAAAAAGCAACATCTGTGATATGTGCGGCGGTCTTCTCGATATCGACATCGACCGTCAGGTCTATATCTGCCCTTTTTGCGGCGTTACATTCGATTACGAGTACTTCAGGAAAGACAATGTCCTTGATATCGCCAAAAAAGCTTTAAACAGACATGAATTCGGATCCGCAAAGGACGCATTCGACTACATGCTGAAGAAAGATCCGCACAACTTCGAAGCATTAAGGGGGCTTATCCTCTGCAGGTGCAAATGGACTTCATTCAGGCCCATGCACAACGATAAAGACGTATTTGTTCAGTCAACCGAGCCTACTTTAAGCAACGCGGTCGAGAACTGTCTTCCTGAACACAAGGAATATTTTATTATGATCCGCGAGGCTCTGGACGTGCTTTATTCCTACAGAAAAGGGAAATCCGAGCTGGCAAAGCTCTCGTCTGACCTGTCCGTAAATAAGAACGCGCTCATAGACTTGTCAAATGCACAGGCTGTCAACAGGACACGCTTCACTGCAGCTGTTGTCAATATATTCGAGACACTGATCCTGGATGACGGAAGATCGTTCATACCATTGATTTTCTACTTTGCTATACTTATTCTTTTCGGATTAGGATATGCCACGGTCGCCGGCGAACAATACTGGATACCTGTTGCGGTCGCTGCTGTGATCACCCTGGTCATCGTGATCTATAACGTAAGAAAATCATTTGTAAACAAGGCGATCGAGGCTGCGAAAACACCGGTTAAGAACAATATCGAGGCATTGAATCAGAAGATAGATGCTCTGACTCAGGATACTAATGATCTTATAAGGGAATATAAAAAAATGGCCGTAAATATAATCACTACCTATCCGATCGACGCGGAAGAAGAGCATGTCGAGAAAGTCAGTGAATCCCAACCGAAAGCGCCAAGAAAATCTTCTGACTTCCCATCATCATCAAGAATGCATTGATTAAAAGGCCTGCCTCAAATTTGAGACAGGCCTTGCTATTTACTCGTCATCAAGCTTAAGAACGCTCATGAAGGCTTCCTGAGGAACTTCGACAGAACCGACCTGTCTCATTCTCTTCTTACCTTCCTTCTGCTTCTCTAGGAGCTTCTTCTTACGCGAGATATCGCCGCCGTAGCACTTGGAAGTAACGTCCTTGCGGAAAGCCTTTATAGTCTCTCTTGCAATTATCTTGCCTCCGATCGCTGCCTGTACGGGAATCTCGAACTGCTGCCTCGGGATGTTCTCCTTGAGTTTCTCGCACATTCTTCTTCCCCTTGCGTATGCCTTGTCCGCATGGACGATGAATGACAATGCATCCACAGCGTCGCCGTTTAGGAGGATATCGAGCTTAACGAGCTTGGATCTCTGGTATCCGGCAGGCTCATAGTCAAGCGACGCATAACCTCTCGTGCGTGACTTCAAAGCATCGAAGAAGTCGTAGATTATCTCATTTAACGGCATCTTGTAGTGGAGCATTACACGCTTCTCATCAAGATACTTCATGTCGGTATATTCGCCTCTTCTCTCCTGGCAGAGCTCCATGATGTTGCCGACATATTCCTTGGGGAGCATTATCGTAGCCTTTACGACGGGCTCTTCCATATAATCGATCGATGCCGGATCAGGCATGTTCGTAGGATTGGAGCAGTCCACAACAGAACCGTCTGTCAGATAGATCTTGTAGATAACGGAAGGAGCGGTGCTGATAAGGTCGAGATTAAACTCTCTTTCAAGTCTTTCCTGGATTACCTCATAGTGAAGAAGTCCTAAGAATCCGCATCTGAATCCGAAGCCCAGAGCGGCAGAAGTCTCAGCATCAAAAGAGAGCGCTGCGTCGTTAAGCCTTAACTTCTCAAGAGCATCCTTAAGATCGCCGTATCTGGCACCGTCAACGGGATAGATGCCGCAGAATACCATCTGCTGGATTCCCTTGTATCCGATAAGAGGCTCTTCGGCCGCATTGTCAGCGAGTGTTACGGTGTCGCCCGGGGCAGTATCTCTTACGTTCTTGATGGAAGCGCAGATGTAACCTACTTCGCCTGCTTTAAGGCTTTCTGTAGGTACGAGTTCGCCCGGATGGAACATGCCGAGTTCAGTTACCGTAAACTCTTTTCCGGAGTGCATCATCCTGATGCGGTCGCCCGTCTTAACAGTGCCGTTCTTAACTCTTACACTGACGATAACGCCCTTGTATGAATCGTATTTGGAGTCGAAAACGAGAGCCTGCAGAGGCGCTGTCTCATCGCCTTCAGGTGCGGGAAGATACTCGACGACTTTTTCGAGCACTTCATCGATATTGATATCGCTCTTTGCAGAGATTAATGGTGCATAGGAAGCGTCGATTCCGATATCGTCTTCGATCTCCTGACGGACCTCTTCAGGTCTTGCGGAAGGAAGGTCGATCTTGTTGATTACCGGAAGGACTTCCAGATCGGCGTCGACAGCAAGATATACATTTGCAAGCGTCTGAGCCTCAACACCCTGTGAACTGTCTACGACAAGGATCGCGCCGTCGCATGCTGCAAGTGATCTTGAGACCTCGTAGTTAAAGTCTACGTGGCCTGGAGTGTCGATGAGGTTAAGAAGATATGTGTTGCCGTCAGAAGCCACATAAGGAAGTCTTACAGCCTGTGATTTGATGGTAATACCACGCTCACGCTCGATATCCATGTTATCGAGGATCTGATCCTGCATCTCTCGCTTTTCCCTTACGTGGGTATGCTCGATAAGACGGTCAGCCAGAGTGGACTTGCCGTGGTCGATGTGCGCGATAATGCAGAAGTTCCTTATGTATTTACGGTAATTCTCGCTCATTTGATAAATTGCCTTTAACTGATTATTTTGATCTCATTGAGAGGATATACCCTGATCAGTGCCACAGCCTTGATCCTCTTAACGGTGAACGGACCTAAGTTACGCGAATCGTTGCTTACGGGCCTGTTGTCGCCAAGACAGTAGTATTCGTCTTCAGCAAGAGTCACCTCGTTATAGCCTCTCTTGATTCCGTCATCCATCATGGTAGTCTTGGTTCCCGTGGGAAGGTAATTTTCCACCAGCTGATAGAATTCAGAACCGCCGGCGGGTTTGATATAGACATTGCCGTCTTCGATCTTGACTGTCTCGCCGGGGAGCGCAACCACTCTTTTTACAAGGTATTCCTTGCTGTAATAGCCTTCCATATTGCTGCCGTCCAGGATAACGATGTCGCCTCTCTTGAACGTCTTGAAATATGTGGACAGCTTCTGTGTGAAGATAACATCACCGGAGCTTAAGGTCGGCAGCATTGAATCGCCGTGAACGTCATCCCTCTGTGCGAGGAAAACAACGATGAAGATTCCTGCAAGGACACCGATGCAGATCGTACGGAGCCAGTCAAAGACCTCGTATGCAACGGTTCCCTTTTCGAGCTTTCCGCCCCTTGCAAAAGATTTCTTCTCAGAAAGCGCTTTCTCGTCCTGGAGCACCTCCTCAATAGATACTTCCTTGTCTTCAGATACCGCAATATCTGATTGTGTCTCTGTATCCTTGATTTCCTTGTCTCCGGCAACCGCGAGCTCATTCTTCTCAGGCTCGTCACCGAAGGATAATCCGGTATTTGTATTCTTCAATTCGTCACTCATCTATTCTATTATCTCCACTCTTTTACTCTTCAGATGCTTCAGTCTTCGTAATGCTGATATGAAGTTCTTCAAGCTGCTTGTCTGTAACGTATCCGGGCGCATCCATCATGATGTCCTGTGCGTTCTTGTTCATCGGGAAAGGGATTACCTCACGGATAGTCTCCTCGCCTGAAAGGAGCATTACCATACGGTCAACTCCGGGTGCGATTCCTGCATGCGGCGGAGCGCCGTAACAGAAAGCGTTATACATAGCGGGGAACTTCTTCTTAACGTCCTCTTCGCCGAGTCTTACGAGCTCAAATGCCTTGATCATGATCTCAGGATCGTGGTTTCTTACAGCGCCTGATGAGAGCTCGATACCGTTAACAACGAGGTCATACTGGTCAGCCATGATCGTAAGAGGATCGATCTCGCCTTTTTCAGCCTTAAGGAGAACATCAAGTCCGCCGGAAGGCATGGAGAAAGGATTGTGGCAGAACTCTAATTCGCCGGACTCCTCACCGATCTCATACATCGGGAAATCAACGATCCAGCAGAATGCATACTGTTCCTTGTCCATATGGCCCGGAACCGCAGCGCCGAATGTCTTAACGAGAACGCCTGCCATCTTCTGTGCCTGGCCCTTTGTGCCTGCTGATAATACAACGAGTGTATCGGGCTTAAGGCCGAGCTTAGCAACTACTTCGTCCTTCTTAGGTGCTACGAACTTGGAGATACCACCAACGATCTCGCCGTTTTCGTCCATTCTGAACCAGTAACCCTTGCTGCCGGACTGGATCTCGCAGTCAGCCATAGTCTTATCGATGAACTTGCGGCTCTCGTGGAAGTCAGAGATAACAACAGCCTTGATCTCGCCTTCAGCGAAAGGTGCGAACTCCTCAGTTCTTAAAAGTTCAGTTGCGTCTGTAACAGTCAGGTCGATACGGAGGTCAGGCTTATCTGAGCCATACTTCTCCATAGCTTCAAGGTAAGGAATGCGTACGAAAGGAGAGCCTGATGCTCTGTTGTACTTACCGTACTTGGCAAATACGGGAGGAAGTACATCTTCGATGACCTCGAAAACATCATCCTGGCTTGCAAAAGCCATCTCCATGTCGAGCTGGTAGAACTCACCGGGGCATCTGTCGCCTCTTGCGTCCTCATCTCTGAAGCAGGGTGCGATCTGGAAATATCTGTCGATGCCGGATACCATCAGGAGCTGCTTGAACTGCTGGGGTGCCTGCGGCAGAGCATAGAACTTGCCGGGATGCTTTCTTGCAGGAACAAGATAGTCTCTTGCGCCCTCAGGTGAAGATACCGTAAGAATAGGTGTCGTGATCTCCATGAAGTTATGCTCGATCATGGCATTTCTGAGTGCAGCGATAACGTTGCTTCTGAGTATGAGATTCTTCTTTACCTCAGGATTACGGATATCGAGATATCTGTACTTAAGTCTTGCAGCCTCATCAGCTTCTCTGCTGTGATTGATCTCGAAAGGAAGCTCGTTGTAGCGGCATCTGCCGAGTACTGTAACCTTCTCAGGAACGACTTCGATATCACCTGTATCAAGCTTCGGGTTCTTAGAGCTTCTTTCTCTTACAACGCCCTCAACCTTGATCGTTGATTCCTTCGTGATAGCCTTGAAAGTCTTCATCATCTCGGCTGTCTCGATAACGACCTGTGTTGTTCCGTAAAAATCACGGATAACAACGAATCCGAGCTCTGCGCCGACCTCACGGAAATTCTCCATCCAGCCTGCGAGCTGAACCTTCTTGCCCGCATCTGTGATCCTTAATTCTCCACATGTATGTGTACGTGACTGCATTATATATTCCTCCGAAAATTGTTTGCTTATTTATCTGCGAGATATGCTGTGAGTTCACTAAGCTTTACGGGCGTCTCCGTACCGTCAGCCATGCACTTTACCTTAACCTCGCCCGAGCTGAGCTCGTCGTCACCGATTACCGCAAGGAAAGGAATTCCCTTCTTGCCTGCGTATTTCATCTGCGCCTTAAAGGACCTTCCTGCCATATCTGTCTCACAGCCGATGCCGTTCTGTCTTAATGTATAGCAGATCTTCAATGCTTCGATCTTTGCAGCTTCAGACATAGATGCGATATAAAGCTTTACATAAGAAGGAGCTTCCTTGAGTGCGCCCTGCGCCTCAGCCTCCAGAAGGAGTCTCTCAACGCCCATAGCAAAACCGATACCGGGAGTTGATGTGCCGCCGCAGTCTTCAACAAGTCCGTCGTATCTTCCGCCGCCACAGATAGTGCCCTGCGTTCCGACGTTCTCAGAAACGAACTCGAAAACCGTTCTTGTATAGTAATCAAGACCTCTGACGATATTAGGATCGATCGTGTACGGAATGCCTAAAGCTTCGAGTCTTGCCTTAAGTCCCTCAAAGTGTGCCTTGCAGTCATCGCAAAGGTGGTCGATGAGTCTCGGCGCATTCTTAACGATATCCTTGCCGCCGTCAACCTTGCAGTCGATCATGCGCAAAGGATTCTTTTCGAACCTTGCCTGGCAGTCCTCACACATTGTGCCTACGTGAGGTCTGAAATAGTCCTTGAGCAGCTTATTGTACTCACCGCGGCAGTTGGGACAGCCAATGGAGTTGATGTGAAGTGCGATGTTCTTAAGTCCCATCTTCCTGAAGAAGACGTCAACAACGGAGATGATCTCCGCATCGATATCAGGACCTGCCGCACCGAAAGACTCAAGGCCGAACTGGTGGAACTCACGCATTCTGCCCTTCTGCATCTTCTCATAACGGAAAGCCGTGATGTTGTAGAACATCCTGACAGGAGTTGCAAGGCTCGACATACCGTTCTCGATATAGCTTCTTACGACGCCTGCCGTACCCTCAGGTCTCAAAGTGATGCTTCTGCCACCCTTGTCCTCAAAGGTGTACATCTCTTTTGTTACAACGTCAGTGGTATCGCCTACGCCCCTCTGGAACAGATCAGTCTGCTCAAATGTCGGGATCCTTATCTCCTCATAGCCGAAGGAATGGCAAACATCAGCAAAAGTCTTCTCAGCGAGCTGCCAATTGTGTATCTCTGAAGGAAGTATGTCCTTCGTTCCCTTCTGTGCTGCGTATCTCATCATAGTTCTCCTAGTCTAATAAATAACACGCGCTATTATAATATTAAAAAGGTCGATTAACAACCTGAAAGGCGGGGTTTTGGGGAGGTTATTAGATTAAAATCGCGGGTGTTTTACAGGCTATAGCCGCGGTTTTAGCCGCGATTTTCGCAGTTTGGGACCAAATTTGAGGGTGTTTTACAGGGTGTAGCCTCAAATTTAGCCGTGATTTTCGCAGAAAAAAGGGCCGAATTCCGGGCGGAATTGCAGGCGTCGCCTGATGTTTAGCCTGCAGTTTGGGGTAAAAAGGGCCGAATTCCGGGCGGAATTGCAGGCGTCGCCTGATGATTAGCCTGCAGTTTGGGGCAAAAAGGGCCGAATTCCGGGCGGAATTGCAGGCGTCGCCTGATGTTTAGCCTGCAGTTTGGGGCAAAATGGGCAGAATTCCAGACGGAATTGCAGGCACTACCGCATGTTTTGCCGCACAAGCGAAGCGCGGAGGACCCGGAGCAAGCTAAATACTTATGCGCGTTTAGCTATATACGCCATCCAGTCATTCTTTGACTGCTCGGCGATGATCTCCATGCCGGCGGCCTTAAGAGCATCAATGACGCGGTCTTTCTTGGTATTAATGATTCCGGAGCACACGAAAATTCCGTCGTCCGCAAGGTCTGCGGGGATATCGCAGGCGATCTCAGCGATTACGTCTGCAATGATATTTGCGACGATGAGATCATAGGGCGCATTCTTTACACTCTTGAGCTCACCCGTGTAGCATGTGATGTTAGAGCACTCATTTACGGCCGCATTTTCTTCAGCGACCTTGACTGCCAGCGAATCGATATCGACTGCGTCAACGCTCTTTGCGCCGAGCTTGCTTGCGATAATTGCAAGGATTCCCGAGCCGGTTCCGAGATCTAACACAGTAGTATCGGGCTTGATCACGCGGTCTAAGATCTCAGCACACATGGCTGTTGTCTCATGAGTGCCTGTACCGAATGCGGAGCCGGGATCCAAAATAACTTTAACAGCATCCTTTTCGAGCTCTGCGTCGCCCTCTTCCCATGAAGGACAGATTACGATACGGTCGGAGAGCTTGAACTCCTCGTAGTACTTTTTCCAGTTGTTTGCCCAGTCCTCGTCATCGACATAGCGGTAGCCGGTAAATCCTTCGCCGATATCAAGGAACTCTCCAATCGAAGCAAGACGCGACTTGATGAATTCCATGGCTTCTGCCGTGGGAAGTTCCTTGTCTGTGATGGAGCCGTAGATCATGCCAACGCCGTCGGGATTTGCGAACTCTTCGCTCTTTGCGCCCATGCGGATAACGCCGTCGTCGGTCTCAGCGAAATAAGCCTTGATGACAACGTCCTGGCCATAGCTCTTGATCGTTCCGTCATCGCAGTAGCTCAAAGGGTCGTTGTCTATGGTGTTACGGAATTCCATAGGGTCCTGTGATGCAATGCCGTCAGCGCCTGCCTGTGCGAGCATCTCGCAGATTGCTTCGGAAGCTTCTTCAGTTGTCTTGATCGTTATCTCTGCCCATCTCATAGTCTTATCCTCTAATGAAAACGAGGGACCCTTATCTTAGGATCCCTGCGTGGTCTTAATTATTTAAACAGGTTCTTTATCTTCTGGAAGAACTGGCTTGATCTCATGTAGTTGCGGTCAGTCAGCGTGTCGTTGAACTGCTTTAAGAGCTGCTTCTGCTCGCGTGAAAGCCCTGTCGGGACCTCGAGCACGAACTTGACGACGTGGTCGCCCTTCATGTTCGGGTTGTTCTTGTTCGGGATACCCTTGCTTCTGATGGTAATGGTATCGCCGGGCTGTGTGCCTTCCTTGAGCGTGTATTTCTCTTTGCCGTAGATGGTGGGAACTTCGATCTCACCGCCTAAAGCAGCCTGAGCGTATGTGATCGGGACGTTGCAGGAAGTATTGATTCCGTTGCGCTCGAAAACATCATGCTTCTTGACCTTGAATTCAATATAAAGATCGCCGTAAGGTCCGCCGTTTGTGCCGGGCTCGCCTTCGTTTCTGATAGGAAGGAGATCGCCTGTGTCAACGCCTGCGGGGATCTGGACTGAAAGATTCTTAACTGTCTTAAGTCTGCCCTTGCCTCTGCACTGGCTGCAGGGTGTCTTGATGACTGTTCCCCTGCCGTTACATGTGGGGCAGGTCTTGGTGACCATCGTCATGCCAAAGAGGGTCTGTGTCTGCTGTTGAACTCTTCCGGCACCTCTGCATGTGGGACATGTCTCAGGTGTCGTTCCGGGCTGTGCGCCGGAGCCGTTGCAGGATTTGCAGATATCTTCCTTCGTTATCTGGAAAGTCTTGGTGCAGCCGAATGCTGCCTCCATGAATTCCAATGCCATGTGATACTTAAGATCGGCGCCCTTCTGGGGACCTGTACGTCTTCTCGAGCTCCCTCCGAAGCCGCCTCCGAAGAATGAGCTGAAGATGTCGCCCAGGTCGACGTCGTAAGCATTGTAAGCTCCGCCGCCACCGCCGCCGAATCCGTTGGGATCGACACCGGCATGACCGAATCTGTCGTATTTGGCTTTCTTGTCAGGATCAGACAGGATCGAATAGGCTTCGTTGACTTCCTTGAATTTAGTCTCAGCCTCTTTGTCGCCCGGATGCAGGTCCGGGTGATATTTCTTGGCCTGCTGTCTGAAAGCCTTCTTTATTTCGTCATCGGAAGCACCCTTAGATACTCCCAAGACCTCATAGTAATCTCTAGGCAATGAGGAACCCCTCCGTTCTTATTTTCGCGCCTTCGAAAAGGCATTTGTTCCTTATACAGATATATCCGGCACATCTGTTTTCCAGGAAGTGCCGGATTATTGTATCAGATTTTATTCAGATTAGAAGTCGCCGCCTGCGTTCTTGAATCCGTCAGAGCCGGCGCCTGTGTCAGGACCTGCAGATTCTGTGCCGTAGCCTGCGAAATCTTCAGCAGAAGGCTGAGGACCCTGAGGACCTGCTCCCGGAGCGCCCTGAGCGGGGCCTGCTGCCTGGTAGATCTTCTCAGAGAGCTTGTAGAGAGCCTGTGTGAGCTCTTCTGTGCCCTGCTTCATTGCAGCTGTATCATCCTGAGCGATAGCGCCCTTGAGCTTCTCGATGCATGCATTTACAGGAGCCTTGTCAGCGTCTGAGATCTTGTCGCCGGCATCCTTCATTGTCTTCTCTGCCTGGTAGCAAGCTGTCTCAGCCTGGTTCTTTGTCTCGATCTTCTCCTTGTTTGCCTTATCCTCAGCTGCGTGCATCTCTGCTTCCTTAACAGCTCTCTGGATATCTTCCTCGCTCATGTTGGAAGAAGACTGGATAGTGATCTTCTGCTCTCTGCCTGTGCCCTTATCTCTTGCACTTACGTTAACGATACCGTTAGCGTCGATATCGAATGTTACTTCGATCTGCGGTACACCACGGGGTGCGGGTGCGATACCGTCGAGAATGAAGTTGCCGAGTGTCTTGTTGTAAGCAGCCATCTCACGCTCACCCTGGAGTACGTGGACCTCAACCTGTGTCTGGCCGTCAGCTGCTGTGGAGAATACCTGGCTCTTCTTTGTAGGGATCGTTGT
>JAEFBC010000047.1 GCA_016292155.1 Saccharofermentans sp.
AAAGAAGTATTCGATACCGAAGATGGAGTTTGAACGCAAGACGGCATGCAAATGCGGAATCGTTCTGCAGGGAAAGATCCTTCCGTCCGAGTGCCCTCTTTTCGGCAAGGTGTGCAACCCTGACAATCCTGTCGGCGCATGTATGGTATCTGATGAAGGTGCATGCTCGGCATTCTATATGTATGGAGGCGAAATATGAATGAAGTAATAACGCTGGCTCACGGTAGCGGCGGAAGAAAAACATCCGATCTTATATCGGAGATCTTTAAGACAAATCTGGGCAACTCCTTTTTTACCGCAGATGATGCTGCGGTGCTGCCGAGACCCGAAGGCCGGATAGCCATGTCTACAGACGGCTTTATAGTATCTCCCTGGAAGTATCCGGGCGGCAATATCGGAAGGCTCTCTGTATGCGGAACGGTTAACGACCTTGCGTGTATGGGTGCAAAGCCACTGTATCTGACATGTTCCTACATCATCGAGGAGGGATTCCCTATAGAAGATCTTGAACTGATCGCAAAGACGATGGGTGAGACAGCCAGAGAAGCCGGTGTTTATATCGTTGCAGGCGATACAAAGGTCGCAGGAAAAGGACAGGTCGATAAGATCTTTATAACGACTGCAGGCGTAGGCGTCATAGGTGACGGGATCAACACATCAGGCAAGTTTGCAAAACCGGGCGATAAGATAATCGTAACAGGCGATATCGGAAGACACGGTACTGCTATCCTTCTTGCCAGAGATGAATACGGCATTGAAGCTGAGGTCGATTCTGACTGCGCACCTCTCTGGGAACCTGTGAGAAAAGCACTTGAGGTATGCCCTGAAATGCATGTCATTAGAGATGCCACAAGAGGCGGAGTTGGAACGGTCCTTTATGAGATCGCAGACGAATCCGGTGTCGGCATCAGGGTCGACCGCAGCAGTGTTCCTGTTGCTCCTGAAGTTAACGGCGTAACGGGTCTTCTGGGACTTGAGCCTCTTTATCTTGCATGTGAAGGAAGAATGGTAATGATATGCCCTGCAGATAAGGCACAGCAGGTCGTAGATGTTTTGAAGGAAACCAAATATACTGAAGGTGCAGCCATAATCGGCGAAGTAACCGGAGAGGAAGCCGGAAGAGTCGTGATGACAACGGAAGTTGGCGGACAGACATATCTTCCCAAGCCCGGCAATGAATTCCTGCCGAGAATATGTTGAGGAGACTTATATGGAAACCAGAGTAGCAGCTGTATCGATTATCGTTGAGAATCCCGATTCTGTTGAAAAGCTTAACGCATTTCTGCACGAAGCCGGACAGTATATCATCGGAAGAATGGGCGTGCCCTACCGCGAGAAGAACATCAGCATCATCATGATCGCTATCAACGCACCCCAGGATTACATCAGCGAGATCACAGGAAAGATCGGACGTCTTGACGGAGTTAACGTAAAAACATCCTATGCCAACGTCAAGTGATGAAAGGGTGAGGATCGGTGATGCCGAATTTCCGAAGCCGTTTGTAAACGGGCTTGAGTTCAACGCGCCCGTACACGGCACATGGAATATCGTGCATATCGGGTTCAGGATCCCTGAGGCTCATCAGATATACATCTGCGCCGACAACTGTCTGCGCGGTGTTGTCTTGACAGCCGCAGAGATGGGCGAGCTCGGCAGGTTCTCGTCAGTAGTCCTTGAAGAAGATGACATGACGCATTCGGGAAGGATAGAGGAGACAACCATAGAAGGTGTTGCCGACTGCCTTAGAAAGCTCCCCAAGATCCCTCCGGTGGTGATCGTTTTCCCGGTGTGTGTCCACCGTTTTATGGGATGTGATATCGGCTATATCTACAGGGTCCTTGAAGAACGTTTCCCTGATGTTATTTTCGTGAGGGGATTCATGGATCCGGTAATGCAGAAGCGCGGCACGACTCCTGACCAGAGACTCCGCAAAGCTATGTCGGACATCATTCCTGCACTTCCTGTAGAGGAAGATACTGTGGCGTTTGCAGGAAGCGATATGCCTGCATCTGAGAACGATTTCAAAAAGATACTGGAGTTTAATGGCAAGACCGTAAAAGATACCGCGGACTGCAAAACTCTTGAAGAGTATCTCTCGACAGGGGAAGCCTCATTATTCATCTGCCAGTATCCGGCAGGCCTAATGGCCACAAAAGCCATAACGCAGAGGCTTGACCGCAGATATATATACTGTCCCTTAAGCTTTGATTTTGACACCGTGGAAGAAGAGATAAGGCAGTCAGGATTATCTGTTCCTGACGGATTTTTCGAAGACGGGAAAGATGCCTGCATGGCGGAATTGAAAAAGCTTAAAGATCTTATCGGAGATACGCCTGTTGCAATCGACTACACTGCTGTGCCGAAGCCTTTGTCACTTGCAAGGTTTTTGGCTGATAACGGATTAAATGTAAAGACAGTTTATCTTGATTCTGTTGACGGGAGCGAGAAAGCGGATTTTGAATATCTGCAGAAAAACTTCCCTGGCCTTATCCTTCACTCGACTATGCATGTAAGTGACAGGAGACCTGTAAGAAGTAATGAGAAAGTTCTGGCTGCCGGCCAGAAGGCAGCCTGGTTCGAAGGCACGGGAAATTTTGTGAACATAATAGAAGGCTGGGGTCTTTACGGCTTCAGCGGGATATGTGAGTTTATAAGGCTCATGGAAGATGCATTTAATAACAGCAAGGACATGCGTGATATCGTACCGCGCAAGGGTCTTGGCTGCAGGAGCTGCATATGAAGAAGACTTACAGGATCTTACCGGTTTATACGGGTGATGTATCGGGAGCTGCGAGCGCCCTTTATGAGTTCGGCGGCATGACCGTTATTCATGATCCTTCAGGATGCAATTCCACATACAATACGCACGATGAGACCAGATGGTTTGATAAGGAGAGCCTTATCTATATTTCAGGGCTTAACGATATCGATGCAATCACCGGTAATGATGACAAGTTTATAAGCGATATATGTGCGGCAGCGGAAAGAATGAAGCCGCGCTTTATCGCTCTTGCCAATTCGCCGCTCCCTTATCTTAACGGCACTGACTTTAAAGGTATATGCAGGGTCCTGGAAGAGAAAACGGGGCTGCCCTGTTTTTACGTCAACACCAATGCGATGCACGACTATTCCAAGGGCCAGTCGGAGGCTTTTCTGAGCTTTGCGAAAAAGATGCTTCAGAGCCCTGCAAAGAAGAACCATAATGGCGTGAATATTATCGGCATGACGCCCCTGGATTTCACATCGACCAGGATAGAGTTAAGCGGATATGAGACCGTCTCTAACTGGGGACTTAACACCTCATATGACGAGGTTATAAGAGCCACAGAAGCGGGATTAAATATCGCTGTATCATCTTCCGGCATTGCTTCTTGCAAATACATGGAAGAAGAATACGGCATACCGTATATCAAAGGGCTTCCGTGGGAAGGACGTCCTGCGGATTACATGGATGTGGAAAGAAGACACTCAAAAAACTATATTGTCGGAGAACCAGTTATCTCTGGATCCATAGCTGCTTATCTTAAGATAAAAACAGGCATTGATTACAACGTGATTGCCACAACGGAAATAACAGACGGACTTCTTCTCGAGTGTGACAGAAAGTGTCACGGTGAAGAGGAGCTCGAAGAAGCGCTTAAGGATGCGGACAATATCATTGCCGACCCTATGGTAAGGCTTATATCGCCACCAAATGCAAACTTCATCGAGCTCCCCCATTTTGCTTTGTCAGGAAGGCTCTATCTTAAGAAGATACCTGATCTCCTTGATCCCGGCCTGTACTATCCCGGAATCTGATCAGAGGATATCTATATACTCGCCCTCAAGCGCTTTGTTCATGCTCCTTACGGCGCAGAATTTGCCGCACATTGAGCATGTGTCATCGTGCTCGGGAGCTCTTGAATCACGGATTGCCTTGGCAGTCTCAGGGTCTATCGATACTGCCCACTGGTCATCCCACCTGAAAGTCCTTCTGGCATCGCCCATGGCGTTGTCCCTGTCCATTGCGTGGGGGATCTTTTTCGCGATATCGGCAGCGTGAGCCGCGATCTTCGAAGCGATGATGCCCTGCTTAACGTCGTCGACGTTAGGGAGTGCCAAGTGCTCTGCGGGAGTTACATAGCAGAGGAAAGCTGCGCCTGAAGCTGCTGCGATAGCGCCGCCGATGGCAGAAGTGATGTGATCGTAACCGGGAGCGATATCCGTAACAAGGGGGCCAAGAACGTAGAAAGGAGCGCCGAGGCAGATCGACTGCTGGATCTTCATGTTGGCTTCGATCTGGTCCATCGGCATGTGGCCGGGGCCTTCGACCATTACCTGGACATCCTTTTCCCATGCGCGCTTTGTGAGCTCGCCAAGCCTTACGAGCTCTTCGATCTGGCATACGTCGCCCGCATCCGCAAGACAGCCCGGGCGGCATGCGTCGCCCAAAGAGATCGTAACGTCGTATTCACGGCAGATATCAAGGATCTCGTCGTAGTATTCGTAGAAGGGATTCTCGTTGCCTGTCATGCACATCCATGCGAAGATCAGTGAGCCGCCCCTTGAAACGATATTCATCTTTCTCTTGTGCTTCTTGATCTGGTCGATCGTATGTCTTGTGATGCCGCAGTGCAACGTCACGAAGTCAACACCGTCTTCAGCGTGGAGCCTTACCACATCGATAAGATCTCTTGCAGACAGTGTCGCAAGGTCCCTCTGATAGTGGATAACCGCATCGTAAACCGGAACCGTGCCGATCATTGCAGGGCATTCGGATGTGAGCTTTCTTCTGAAGGGGATGGTGTCGCCGTGTGATGAGAGGTCCATGATGGCTTCCGCGCCCATGTCGACCGCAGCCTGAACCTTCTTCATCTCGACGTCATAATCCTTGCAGTCGCGTGATACGCCGAGATTGACGTTGATCTTCGTCCTCAGCATCGAGCCGACGCCTTCAGGATTCAGGCACTTGTGGTTTTTGTTGGCGCATATAGCGACCTGGCCTTTTGCGACCCATTCACGGATCTCTTCCTCTGTTCTGTATTCCTTCTGTGCAACTATCTTCATCTCAGGAGTCACGATCCCCATCTTTGCGGCTTCCATCTGAGTCTTATAAGTTCTTTCCATATTTTCTCCTTAAGTGTTTTTGAATTCTGTGGTGATGTCGTATCCGTGATCTAACGGGCCCCTTCCGTGCCCCAGATCAAGGCCTGCCTTAATAGCACCCGTGATGTATTCCTTGGCGCGCTTTACCGCATCAGGCACTGTCATTCCTTTTGCAAGATTGCAGGCGATAGCGCTGGATAAAGTGCATCCGGTTCCGTGCGTATTTGGGTTATCTATTTTCTGCATCGCGAAAACATAGACCTCGCCGTCATGCAGAAGCACGTCATCGCAGTCGCCCCCGTTGTGCCCGCCCTTGATAAGAACGGAGCAGCCGCACTCTGCATTTATCTTCCTGCAGGCTCCGGTCATGTCGTCTTTGGTGCTGATCTTCATGCCTGACAGGACTTCCGCTTCAGGAATGTTGGGTGTTACGACCGATGCCAGCGGAATGAGCGATTCCTTAAGCGCCTTGACGCTCTCAGAGTTAGAGAGGTCAGCGCCGCTCGTTGCGACCATGACGGGATCTACAACGATGTTTTTAACGCCGTAGAATTTCAGCCTCTCAGCGGTAACTTCCACGAGTTCTCTTGAGGCGATCATGCCGGTCTTAACTGCATCAGGCACGATGTCTTCGAAAACAGCGTCGATCTGGTCTTTAAGGAACTCAGGATCACTGCTGAGCACCGATCTGACGCCTGTCGTGTTCTGTGCCGTAAGGGAAGTGATGGCAGACATTCCGTAGCAGCCGTTAGCTATCATCGTCTTGAGATCAGCCTGGATCCCTGCGCCGCCGGAGCAGTCACTTCCTGCAATAGAAAGTACAGTCTTCATGAGTCCCTCCTTATGTCCAGAAACGCCTGCTTGAGTTCTTCGGCAGCCTTCTTCGGTGAATCAGCCTTCATGATCGCCGATACTGCGCAGACACCTGCGATATTGATTCCCTTAAGAACGCCAAGATTAGTGGCGTTCAGTCCGCCTATGGCATTTGCCGGAATGGGAACTGCTTTGGTGATCGCATCCAGAGTCTCAGTCGAAGTGAGAACAGTCTTCACCTTGGTTGTTGTGGGATAGATCGCACCAACGCCCAGGTAATCCGCGCCGTCATTGTAAGCTTTAGTTGCAGCTTCGACTGTCTTCACGGTAGCGCCTAATATCTTGTCTTTGCCGATAAGATTTCTTGCCATGGCAACAGGCATATCCTCAGCGCCGACATGGACGCCTTCAGCTCCTGAAGCCAGCATTACGTCGATCCTGTCGTCGATTATGAGAGGCACATTGAATTCCTTTGTTATTGCATGAACTGCTTCCGCGAGCTCGATATACTCGCGCGTTGTCCTGTTCTTCTCGCGCAGCTGGATGATGGTTACGCCGCCTTCCAACGCAGAACGGACTCTTCTTAAGAATTCGTCCTTCTCAAATCCCGTGCTATCGGTGATGAAATATAAAGTTGTATCAAGTTTCATGTGAGCCTCCTATCGCATCGAGAAGATTTACCATGAAGGTTCCGGGGCCTTTGTCTGTAGCAGCCTTCTCGCCGCACGCCTTAAAGAAAGCGCAGGCATTAGCAACGCTTTGGAACGAGTTGTCTTCTGCAAGGTAAGTCGCGATTATGGCGCCGAGCATGCAGCCTGTGCCTGTTACATGTGAGAGCTGCGCGGTACCGCCTGTGACCTCTTTTATCTCACCGTTTGAAGCGATGAGGTCGACCTTGCCGGTTGCCGCAACAATGCAGTTATGTGTTTTCGAGAGCTCAAGAACAGCTTGTCTTATGAGCTCACCGTCGATATCTTCCTTGGCATCCACGCCTGCTGCTTTGTAGGTGTCATCGTAGAGCGCCAAGATCTCCGAATAATTGCCCTTTATGCATGCGAACTTTCCTGATGAGAGGAAGAGCCTGACCAGTGTTTTCCGAAGTGACGAGCAGGCAGCGCCTACCGCATCCAAAGTTACGGGGATGCCGGTGGCGGAAGCTTCCTTGAGCGCGAGGCGCATGGATGATATGCGCGAATCGGTGATATTTCCAAGATTAAGGAGAAGGGAGGATGCCGTCCTAGTTATCTCCATTACCTCATCGGGATGCTCGGCCATTATGGGCTTTGCTCCAAGAGCCAGTATGGCGTTGGCACACTGGTTCATTGAGATAGGGTTTGTGATGCAGTGGATTAGACGGTTGTTTTTGCTTGCTTCTTTTTCCAAAGGGCACCTCCTTCAGCGATTCTTGTCTGCATCTTCTTCAAAGCGCCCATGTGCTGGAGTCTGTAGAGAACGATCGCAGCGACCGTGCCGCCGATCAATGTTCCGCAGATGAATGAGGGAACGTAGAAGAACCATCCGAGGCCTTCTCTGCCCATGATGAAAGCCATGACAGGGTAGGAAACGATAGCGCCGATGATGCCTGTTCCGACGATCTCGCCAAGTACTGCTGCCCAGATCTTGCCCTTGGAGACTTTATAGAGGATTCCTGAGAGCAAAGCTCCGAAAACCGCACCCGTGAGCGCGAGCGGCGGGATGCCCATGACGCACATGCGGATGATGCCGATGAAGAGTGCGACCAGGAATGCATCCAAAGGTCCTAAGAGAACTGCGGCGGTGATGTTGATGAGGTGAGCCATCGGGCACATGCCCTCGATACGGAGGATCGGTGAGATCACAACGCCTACTGCGATCAGCATTGCCATGACGGCGAGTCTTAAAATGTTATATCTTTTCATGAGAACTCCTTCCGGAAAGCAAAGAAAAAGGAAGCTGCCTGATAAAGGCAACTTCCTTAAAACGCATATATGACCTAAGAGTCCCTACGTTGGCATTACCCAAATCAGGTATTCGGTCGAAGGGCACACCTTCCTCTCAGCCTGTAATGCAAGCTCCCGTCCTTATATTCTGTTTTCCGCAGAAGAAGATACACCAACAATTTGATTTAATCAAATGCTTTTCGCGCTTTTTGCGCTTTTCGCCCCCAAAGTCACAGTAGAAGTCCAAGTGTACTGTGATTTTACTGTGATTCTTAAATCCTGCTTGTCTCCACCAAAAATGCCTGTACGGACGGCAGTCTTTTTGACACAAAAAACGATAAATCTGGCATTTACTTTTACCGTCTGATTAATTATTATTCTTGTGTATTTTATTCTAAAGGAGTAATGCTATGGATATTTCACCACTTCAGAAGGCAAGATATGAGTATCAGCCCAAGCTTCCGGGCATGCTTAGAAACGGTATTGCCGAGATCAGCGTACAGGAAGGTGCTGCTACACAGTCTGTTGCAGACCAGGACAAGATCAAGGCTCTTTTCCCCAACACATATGGTAAGCCCGAGATCACATTCGTTAAGGGCACAAATACATCAGAGGCTAAGAAGCAGGTTGTAGGCGTTATCCTTTCCGGCGGCCAGGCTCCGGGCGGACATAATGTCGTCTGTGGCTTATACGATGCTTTAAAGGCTACGAATAAGGAAAATGTCCTTTATGGTTTCAAGGGCGGACCAAGCGGACTGCTGGAAGATGATTATCTGATCTTTGATGATGAATATATCGATCAGTTCAGAAATACAGGCGGTTTTGATATTATCG
>JAEFBC010000048.1 GCA_016292155.1 Saccharofermentans sp.
AAGCTCTTGACACAGCCTGTTGTTCAGATAAGTGCCGAACAAAGGAAGACTGTATCGCAAATAAATCGTGAATCTCGCGAAAAACGAGTAATTCACCCAATTGACGCTCAGAAAAGGTATAATAGTAGGCGTGCTATTTCCGGAGACGCGGATAACCGTGCAGATACCCACGCGTCGGATAAGAGTGATGTTGCGGTAAAGTCGTCATTGAAGAAGATCCTTGACGAGTCCGATCCGCACAAGTGATTTGGTGGAGAATAGATGGAGCAAACAGAAAATAGCGTAGGTAAGACTTACGCTTATGAGATAAAGGGCGGCGTACCGCTCAAAGGTGATATCGATATCAGCGGCAGCAAGAATGCCGCTCTTGGTGTCATAGCCGCTTCCATCATGGTAGACGGCATCTGTACATTGGAGAACGTCCCGGATATTCTGGACGTTCATGTCATGTTCGATCTTTTAAGATCTCTTGGCGCTACGGTCGACGCCATCGATAATCACACATACAGGATCAATCCTACGACTATTAATACATTTAAGGCATCAGGTCCGCTCGTCTCAAGGATCCGTGCTTCCTATTATCTGATGGGCGCCCTTCTCGGACGCTGCGGCAAGGCTTCCATAAGGCTTCCCGGCGGATGTAACTTCGGACAGCGCCCCATCGACCTTCACCTTAAGGCATTCCAGCTTATGGGTGCAAAGGGTGCGAGACCTTCCGATATCAACAGCGGTATCGTAAATCTTGAAGCTGATCCCTTACACGGTGCGAGGATCTATCTTGACATCGTCAGCGTTGGCGCAACTATCAACGCGATGCTCGCAGCATGTAAGGCTCAGGGCCAGACCGAAATCATCAATGCAGCCAAGGAACCCCACATCGTTGACGTTGCGAACTTCTTAAACTCAATGGGTGCGAGGATCAAGGGCGCAGGTACTGATATCATCAAGATCACAGGTGTTCCGGTGCTCCCGGGCAACTTCACATATTCCATCATTCCGGACCAGATCGAAGCCGGCACATACATGATCGCGGCAGCCGTAACAGACGGCGACGTCACGATCCACAACCTGATCCCTACGCACATGGAGCCTTTGTCTGCAAAGATGCGCGAGATGGGCTACATCATCGAAGAAGGCGACGAATCCATAAGAGTCTACAGGAATAACTACGATGAGGAAGTCTATCCTACAAGCGTTAAGACATCTCCTTATCCGGGATTCCCGACGGATCTTCAGCCCCAGACAGTGGTTCTTTTATGCTCTGCTGACGGCCAGAGCCGTATGCATGAGAATGTCTGGCAGAACAGGTTCCAGTATGTTCCCGAGCTCGCGAAAATGGGTGCCAACATCAATGTTTACGAGCGTATCGCCTGGGTAAACGGCAAGACTACTTTCCAGGGTGCCACAGTTGAAGCTACTGACTTAAGAGCCGGCGCGGCCCTTGTCTGTGCAGCTTTGGAAGCATCCGGCACAACATATATCATGAATGCGCAGAGGATCGACAGAGGCTATGAGCATATCGTTCAGAAGCTCACAGATCTTGGTGCTACTATCAGCCGTGTTAACCATACTCCAGAGTACGGCGAAGAGGATACCGAAGCATGACGGGACCTGACAGAATCGTCCCACTTTATTCCTCAAGCAGCGGCAACGCGACACTCATCAAATCCCGTGGCACATACATCCTTGTTGACTGCGGAATGTCCTGCAAGATGATGACCAAAGCCCTCGTTGAGAGCGGTGTCTATCCTGATGACGTAAGCGCCATTTTCCTTACGCACAGACATACGGACCACATTGGCGGCGTTGCGGTCTTTTCGAGAAAATATCACACACCCATATATGGCACTAAGGCAACTCTGGCAGTGCTGGACGGCCTTAATTCGCCTGTTTACGAGATAGAGGAAAATGACATCGTAAGCCTCGAAGAAGGCCCTGAAGTAAGGGCTTTCCCGACTCCCCACGACGTTCCCGGGTCAGTTTGCTACAGGATAATCAATCCTGATACGGGCTCATCTTTTGCGGTCATGACCGACCTTGGAAGGATGAATGACGGCATGAGGGGCTTTGCCAGAGCATGCGACGTTATCCTTCTTGAATCCAATTACGATCCGTATATGCTGGAGCACGGACCTTATCCCTGGCCTCTTAAGAAGAGGATCTCAGGCGGCCACGGCCATATAAGCAATCCTGAATCGGCTGAGAATGCTGAATTCTTTATAAATAACGGAACCACAAAGTTCATTCTGGGACACCTATCTCCCCATAACAACACGCCGGTACTGGCAAGAGAGACGTTTATTAATATCCTGAGCGACAGAGGCTTTGTCGAGGGCATCGACTATGAGGTGAAGATCGCCAAAAAAGACTGTCCCACCGAGGGCTACAGCTTATGAAGATAATCGTTGTATGCCCCGGAAAACTTAAGGATAAGTGGCTCAAAGACGGTATCGATGAGTATAAAAAGCGTCTGTCCAGATTTGCAACGTTAGACTTTATCGAAGTTCCTGACTGTCCCGATTCAGTTCCCACCGCTGAAGCATTAAAGCGTGAGGGCGAACTGATCTTATCCCATATCAAGCCCGGCGAAACTGTATGGGCAATGGATCTTGGCGGCGAGAATGTTACTTCCGAGAAGCTCTCATCCTATCTCATTTCCGACATCGAGAAGGGCGGCGGCACTTTAAAGATCGTCATCGGCGGAAGCAACGGCATCTCTCCCGAAGTCAGAGCACGTGCTGACAGAAGGATCTGCTTCGGCAATATCACATTGACCCATCTTATGACGAGGCTCGTTTTGTCCGAGCAGCTCTACAGGGGTTTTAAGATCGCAAAAGGCGAGAAATACCATAAGTAAAATTCACGTTTTGTGACCCAAGATACCTAATAATAAAGGTACTCTTTATTCGGGTAAAGAAAATGCTTGACATATATCAAATGCACAATTATAATCCTTTAGTCGACTAAAGAGTCGGTGAAAATGACATGCTATCGTCATTTGTTTTGCATAAGATGCACAAGTACAATATGAGCATAAAGAAAATGGAGAAAAAATATGGGAAACAAGTATTACACACCGGACGGATTTAATGACCAGTTTCCGGGCATCTGCGGATTTAAAAGAGAGCTCGAATCGAAGCTCCGCAATCTCTTTTTACTGAACGGATATGAAGAGATCGAGACTCCAGGAGTCGAGTATTTCGATGTTTATAAGGAATTCGTTGCTGAAGAGAATCTCTACAAGTTCACTGACAGCAAGGGAAGCCTTCTTTGCAACCGTTACGACGGAACCATCCCCACTGTAAGATTCTGCGCAGGAAGAAACGATACTCTTCCTGCACGCTATTCTTATATCGAGAACATGTACAGAGCTGGAAAACAGGGCGGCGGCAAGCTCTCCGGCTTTACCCAGGGCGGCATCGAGCTCCTTGGTGCGAGCGGCGCGAAGTCCGACGCTGAAGTTCTTGCAATAGCTATCAAGTCAGCTCTTGAGATCGGCATCACAGATCTTCAGGTATCCATAGGCCAGGTTAAGTTCTATAAGGGACTTATGAACCAGCTCGGCATGGGCAAAGAAGAGCAGATCAAGATCAAGAATGCCATCGCCAACAGAGATACGGTAACGCTTGAGAAGCTCGACATCAGCAAAGAGGACAAAGAGACTTTGCAGATGCTTACAGAATCCGGCGGAACATACGATGCCATTGAACAGATCGCTCCGAGGATCACTGACGAAGGCGCGAAGGAAGCTTTAGGCAACCTCAAGGAGATCCTGGACATCATGGAAAGATACGGTTTCCTTAAGTATGTTTCAGTTGACTTAGGCCTTATCGAGAGCAGCGATTACTATACAGGAATGGTCTTCAAGGGCTACACATATGAGGTAGGCTTCCCGATCTTTGCAGGCGGCAGATATGATGACGTTGCCAAGTCTTTCGGCAAGGAGATCGAGGCAGTCGGATTCTCCATCTCACTTACTCTCTCAATAACGGCTCTTATGAGACAGGAAAAGTTCGCTCCTGCAGCAGGCGCAAAGGTCATTGTAGGAGGCGATTTCGAAGCCGCAACCATCACTGCTGAAGCATTAAGAGCCGAGGGCACTCCCGCGATCATCGACACGACGGGAATGGACGAGGAAGCTCTCGAGAATTACGCGAAGGAAAAAGGAATAGAAACAGTTATGTACATGAATGGAGGTAATGCCTGATGCTTACAATCGCTTTACCCAAAGGCAGGCTTGCCGACCAGACATTGGATCTTATGGAAAAGGCAGGATACGACGTATCCGCTGCAAGAGATAAGTCCAGAAAGCTCATTCTGGAAGATAAGGAAGCAGGATTGAGATTCATTCTCTCCAAGCCTTCCGATGTTCCCACTTATGTTGAATACGGCGCTGCCGATATCGGTGTTGTCGGTAAGGACACATTGCTCGAAGAGGGCAGACAGCTCTACGAAGTATTGGATCTCGGCCTTGGCAAGTGCAGAATGTGCGTTGCAGGTCCTGCAGAGCTTAAGGACAAGCTCGATGAGATCCCCAACAAGAGGGTCGGCACCAAGTATCCCAATATCACAAGAAGTTATTTCGAAGGCGTTAAGGGCGAGAGCGTTGAGATCATCAAGCTCAACGGTTCTGTAGAGCTTGCGCCTCTTACAGGTCTTGCTGAAGTGATTGTCGATATCGTTGAGTCCGGAAGAACTCTTTATGAGAACGGACTGGATGTTCTTGAGACCGTCGCCCATATCAGCGCGAGACTCGTGGTCAACAGAGTCTCGATGAAGATGAAGGAAGATGAGATCAAGCCCATGATCGCGAAAATGAAGAAGATCCTGGCAGAAGAACAAGAAGAAGCGTAAAGGGGGATATAACATGCGCTGCAAATTAGTAGAAGGTACTAAAGAGAACCTTAAAGCAACGGTTCAGAGTCTTGGCGTAAGAGGCAAGATGGACTTAAAGCCCGTCATCGCCACAGTTCAGGACGTAATCGATAACATCAGGGAAAACGGTGACGAAGCGCTTCTGGCTTACACCGAGAAGTTCGATGGAGTAAAGCTTACTGCTGACCAGTTAAGAGTTACCCAGAAGGAGATAGATGATGCTATAGCAGGTCTTGATCCTGATCTTCTTACGGTCATGAAGAAGGCCGCTTCCAATATCAGAAGATTCCACGAGGAGCAGAAGGAACACGGCTTCATGATGGATGTCGGCAAGGGCGCAAAGATCGGTGTACGCGTAAGACCTATCTCCATCGCAGGCGTTTATGTTCCGGGCGGCACAGCGCCTCTCCCGTCCACAGTACTTATGGACGTTATCCCTGCATCTGTTGCAGGAGTTGAGAGGATCGTTTTCGCAACTCCTCCGAGAAAAGACGGAACGATCGCACCTGTAATCCTTGCAGCAGCTTCGATCGCAGGCGCTACAGAGATATACAGAATGGGCGGCTCACAGGCTATCGCAGCTATGGCTTACGGCACAGAGACTGTACCGAGAGTAGATAAGATCTGCGGCCCGGGCAACATCTACGTTAATACAGCAAAGCGCCTTGTCTACGGACAGGTCGATATCGATATGTTCGCAGGTCCTTCAGAGATCCTGATCATTGCAGATAAGACTGCTAATCCGGACTTTGTTGCTGCAGACATGCTCTCACAGGCAGAACACGACAAGATGGCTTCCGCTATCGTTCTTACCGATTCAAGAGAACTCGCAGAGAAGGTATTAGAGCTTGCTGACAAGCGTTCCGAGATGGCCGAGAGGAAAGATATCCTTGCCAAATCTATGGAAGATTACTGCGCCATCATCGTTTGCGACAGCCTTGATACTGCAGTGGATTTCTCGGAAGAGATCGCGCCTGAGCACCTGGAGCTCTGCGTTGAGAACCCTGAGATGTTCTCCAACAAGATCAAGAACTGCGGTGCAATGTTCCTCGGTAATTTCTCACCCGAACCTTTGGGAGATTATTTCGCAGGTCCGAACCACACTCTTCCCACATCAGGAACAGCAAGGTTCTTCTCACCTCTTAACACAGGTGATTTCTATAAGAAGATGAGCGTCATCAACTACAACGAGGCAACGCTCAAGGATGTTTACAAAGACGTAGCAGCATTTGCCGACAGTGAGGGATTAGGCTGTCACGCAGCTGCCGTCAGAGCCAGATTCGAGGACTGATCAATTGAGTAAATATTGGAACAAATTAATTAATGACATAGAGCCTTACGTCGCAGGCGAGCAGCCGAAGCCGGGACAGAAAGTGATAAAGCTCAACACCAATGAGAATCCCTATCCGCCTTCACCTAAGGTAAAGGAAGCTCTGGAGGGATTCAACCTTGCTGACTTAAGGCTCTATCCTGATACGAATTCAACTATCGTAATGAAGGCAGCCGCCAGATTTGACGGCGTGAGCGAGAAGAATATCTTCTGCGGCAACGGTTCTGATGAGGTCCTTGCGATCGCATTCCAGACATTCTTCGAAAAGAAGGCATTAACAGGACTTCCTGTCCTTATGCCTGATTACAGCTACAGCTTCTATCCGGTATTTTCGGAGTTCTACGATATCAGAAGAAAGACGATAGCTCTTAAAGAAGACTTCCGTCTCGACCCTGATGACTACATAGGAGTACCCAACTGCGGTATCGTTTTCGCGAACCCCAATGCGCCTACTTCAAGAGCCATCGCGGTATCAGATATCGAGAAGATCGCAAAGGCAAATCCCGATTCGGTCGTTATCGTCGATGAGGCTTATGTCGCATTCGAAGAAAACTACGAATCCGCAGTATCCCTTATCGGAAAATACGATAACATCTGCGTCATAAGGACACTTTCCAAGGCATTCTCCCTTGCGGGAATCAGGCTTGGCTATGCTGTAGGTTCGGAGGAACTTATCGAAGGATTAAAGCGGGCAAGAGACTCATTTAACTCCTATCCTGTTGACCGTCTGGCACAGACAGTTGCAGAAGCAGCGCTCCTTGACGCTGATTACTACAATGAGACGAGAAAGAAGATCATCGCCACAAGAACGTGGGCTGCAAAAGAACTTGCCGGTCTGGGCTTTACCATGCCGCCTTCATCTGCAAACTTCGTATATGCAAAGCCTCCCATGGATTGCGGAACACTGTATCAAAATCTCCGCAATAAAGGTATACTTGTAAGATATTTCAATAAGCCTGTGCTTAACGAATATCTGAGAATAACGATAGGTACTGACGAAGAGATGAGAGCTCTCATTGAAGCCATCAAAGAGGAGGTCAAAAATGCCGAGAACAGCTGAGATCGCAAGACAGACAAAAGAGACTGACATTAAGGTTTCCATTAACCTTGACGGCAAGGGCGAGAACAATATCGATACAGGTATCGGTTTCTTCGACCACATGCTCACTGCTCTTAGCAAGCACTCCGGAATCGACATGAATATCTCCTGCAAGGGCGATCTTCAGGTTGATGCTCATCACTCAGTAGAAGACGTCGGTATCGTTCTGGGCAAAGCCTTCAGCGAGGCTATCGGCGACAAGACCGGCATCAGACGTTACGGCTTTGCTTCCATTCCGATGGATGAGGCACTGGTCACATGCTCACTTGATATCTCGGGCAGGGCATATCTTGTTTTCGATTGTGACTTCGCAGACGAATTCTGCGGAACAATGGATACACAGCTTTTCGAAGAGTTCTTCAGAAGCTTTGCTTTCAATGCGGGAATCACACTGCACATTGCATGCCCTTATGGCGCTAACGATCACCACAAGGCAGAGGCAATGTTCAAGGCACTCGCAAGAGCTTTGAGGGAAGCAACGGAGATCGACCCGAGATTTGAAGGCCAGGTCATCTCAACAAAAGGCGCATTATAATTTTGGAGGATACATAAATGCTTATTAAGGATACTGATTTTATCGATCAGCCGATGCTCTCAAAGGGCAAGGTAAGGAACATCTACGATCTCGGTGATTCACTTCTCCTGGTCGTAACAGACAGGATCTCAGCTTTCGACGTTATCTTCAACGAGCTGATCCCTGACAAGGGAAGAGTTCT
>JAEFBC010000269.1 GCA_016292155.1 Saccharofermentans sp.
GCTCGTCTGCGAATGCAGAACCTCTGCCCAAAAATGTAAGCATCTTTATTCCTCCGGTCCGATAAGACGTAAGATCTCAAATCCGTCCGCCTTACCTTTCAGTTTGATTGGCTTTTCGAGCGGCTCGTACTTCATACGGCCATTCAATTTATCGATTACCGAACGGCTGACATAGACCATGCCGCCCGGAGCATTAGCTTCAAGTCTTGCAGAAGTGTTTACGGTGTCACCGATCGCCGTATAGTCCATACGTCTCTCGGAACCCATGTTGCCGACGACTGCAGGTCCGTAGTTAACGCCGACGCCTACATGGATCTCCTCGTTGATATCCGCCTTAAGCTTTGCAGAAAGTTCATCTGCACCTTTTACGATATCGAGGGCCGCCATGCATGCGTGATATACCGCATCGTCATCTGCGATCGGTGCGCCCCAGAATGCCATGGTGGCGTCACCTATGAACTTGTCCAAAGTGCCCTGATATCTGTCGACACAGGCACTCGTCATTGAAAGATACTGGTTAAGGATGTATACGACTTCCTCAGGTGACAAACGCTCTGACATCGTCGTAAATCCTCTGATGTCTACGAAAAGCACCGCGATATCAACCGTCTTGCCGCCGAGCTTTAAGCTCTCTGTGCCTTCCTTAAGGATCTCATTTACGACGTTGGGAGCAACATATCTCTCGAAAGTCCTGGTAACGTTCTGCTTTGCGATAGCTGCGCGGATATAGTTCTCCGTTACGGCTATTACGAACATCACGAAGATCGCAAACGGGTTCCAAAGCGCGTGGATAATATATCCCATTGAGAATAACCAGATACTTATTCCGACTGATAAGATAACACCTGCAAGGAGGACCGGAACTGTGATCCTGAGCTTTCTGTTATTGCAGAAAATAAAGAATGCAAGGCTTAAGATCCAGAGGATTCCTATCTGGATATAATCAGGTGCCTCATGCTTGTAATTGCCGTCAATAAGGCACTGGATAACGTTGGCCTGATACTCAACGCCGTACATCATCTTGGCCTTCTCGATAGGTGTTACGAATGAATCCTGAAGGCCCGGAGTATAAGGTCCGATCAGCACTATCTTTCCTGCATAGTAGTCAGGACTGAGGGTGCCATTAACAAGGTCTTTCAAAGTCGCGCCATCGTAAAAGCCACCGGGATTCTTGGAATAGCAGACATAGTAGTGACCTCTTGCGTCAGTCTCAGGCTCCTTTACCGTATAACCGTTCTTCTCAGCGTAGATCCTGGCAGCCTCATACTGCATCGAATAAACGCGTTTTCCTTCCTCAGGTTCGATATAAAGGATCGCATGACGGAGCACGCCGTCAGTATCGTACATGGTGTTGATGCAGCCCTGGGTGGTTACAGCCTTAAGTTCTTCGTAAGGCTCTTCATAACCCAGGACGGAGTGATTCTCCATTATTACCGTGCCGCTTCCGAATGTCGTCTTAACACCGTAGCTTGCTGTTGTTGCAGTAACGACATTGCCGAGTTTCTTTGCTGCCTCGGCAAGCCTTAAGTCGCCTTCCTCATTGACATATCCCGAATACTGGATATCGATAGCTACTACGGCAGGAAGCTTGGCCGGATCTGAGCCCAGAACTTCCAGTGCTCTGGCCATGACCGATCTGTCCCATGAACTGTAAGGACCGAACTCTTCAATATCACTGTCATCAATGCCGATAATTACGATATCGGAATTAACATAGACTTCACGCTGGTATAACTTATCCTCGAGCCAAAGGTCAGCACTGCGCAGAAGCTTTGTCGTGCATAACCACGTGACCGCTGTGGCCAGCAGCACTGCAAGGATTATATTTCGCGTCCGTTCGTTCAAATGCATATATTAAATGTGCTTACTTATGTCGTGGATTGGATTACCTCTTTATAGTAGACCGTGCCGGTCTCATCCATATAGAAAAGCGTTTTGCTGTCTTCGTTATATTCAGCATAGATGCCTATCCAGTCACTGCCGTTCCATACCATAAACTCTTCGTTATCGATACCGACGATATAAACTTTCTTGCCGTTATATGTTCTGCCCCAGATGACCTTCTCAAAATCTTCAGGTACAGAAGGTTCTTCTGATGCAGGGCTGCCGGATGTATCATCTGATGAGCCGTTTGAAGATTCATCGGATGAACCGTCAGATGAACCGTCAGAAGATCCATCTGAAGATCCTTCAGTACTGCCTGATGTAGGCTTAGTAGTAGGTGTAGCCTTAGGCTTGGGTGTATTTGTCGGTTTAGGAGTATTCGTCGGTTTTGGCGTATTGGTCGGAGGAACCGTCGGCTCCGGCGTCGGCGTATCCGTTACAGTAGGAGACGGAGTGGGAGTCTCTTCTTCCGGAGTAGGAGTCGGAGTCTCTGAAGGCGTTGGAACCTCTAAATTCGTCATGCCTCTTAATGCCTCTTTGAGCTTATCTATATTCCATCCTGTGTGCGCACTGATCCTCTTCATGAGAGCATCGTCGTCAGCAAGAGCGCCGAAGTTGAATCTTCCGAGCTCGTCCACAGGTACCTTATCAAGTTCGAACTGTACGCTGTTTTCAGGATCTCCGTCATTAGTGAGATAGACCTTTGCCTTCTCTCCTGCTTCAATTCTTGCAGTCTTGGTAACGCCTGTCTCTTTATTGGTGGCAGAGATCTCCACAACACCGTCAGTAACGATTATGGACTCTCTGTTCTCATCAGTCTCATCGAAATATACGATTCCGGATGTGCCGCGGATACCTGCGGTCATTGTTGATGTCTTGATCTCGAAAGTCTCATCAGGCTGGAGCTTCTCAGTAACATTAAAGAATACAGCTCCCTTTGTAAGCTTGAGCTCTAACTGCTTGCCCTTCTTCTGGAACTCGGCACGGCTGTCATTCTGCAGCGTAACGATCTTCTTATCATCAAGACCGACAGATGCAAGTCCGTCGCTGCCCGTATTCAGAGCATCTCCTGACTGGAATCTGAGATTGCCGGTAACGGGCTTGGTGCCGCCCTTGGAATCTTCAATGCTTACTGTTCCTTCAACACGAAGGAGCCTCATTGTGGAAGCAAGATAATTATTGCGTGAAACGATTACGCAAACAATAACGACGGCTGCAACTACAACCGCCGCTGAAACAGCCATAATTATCTTCTTTTCACGAGTGAGATTCTTGAACTTATCGGTAATACTCATAGAGATACCTCCCCGACTTACGTGGTTTGATGAGCTTTTTTAATTATAACATATCAGGAAAAACTCTTCTTTTACTGTGCCGGCGCCCTGATTTTCGAAGCAGTAAAAACGCCTAAAAGGCAGATAGCGAGCCTGAGTTCCAGTTGCTTTCCTATTTTCTGGAACTCAGCTCCGCTACCGTTCTGGGGTTTGGATTTTGTATCATCAAGACATGCCGAAGCAAGCCTGTCAGCACCGGTTTTAAACCTTTTTATTCTAATGATCCCGTTTACTTGTCTCCTACATAGTAGACATGAGTCGATCCACTGATCCTGTATGTATAGTTTGACCCGCTCCTCGTTCTGACAAGTGTACGGAAATTGCCTTTCCAATCGCCATAGTAGACTCCGTTTACCAGGGCAATTTTGACGGTCTGACCGTTATACGTGGCATCCCAGACATGCTGCTGGTAGTCGCCAAGTTCCCACGTTGGTTCACCATTCCAGGAGGTCAGAGTGCCCTCACAGTATATGATTATGTCTTTGCATACCGTCGCATAATAGACACCGCTGTCGCGTTCGTATGTTAAGTCATACCAGTCGCCATTATAGTAACCTCTGTATGTCGGCGTGCCGTTTCCGTAATCTTCAGCCGAACCTGAATCACTGAGCTTGCAGATGTAAGCTTTTCCGCCTTGATTATCCACATCCCAGATCGTTGTCCTTTCATATCCGGAAGGAACTGAAGGCCCCGGGATCACGGTCGTCACAGGAGTGTCTGTAGGTGTCGGAGTCGGAGTGTTCGTATTCGTCGGCGTCGGAGTCGAAGTCGGAGTATTTTCCGGGGTTGACGCAGGTGAACTTGTTGGTGTAGAAGTATTAGATGGCCTACGCGTAGGAACCGGCGTATTTGTCGGTGCCTTAGTCGGCTCCGTTGTTGGCGGCGGCTCTATAGTAGGAACCGCTGTATCAGTCGGAGAGGTTACCGGTGTCGGCGTTGGAGTTTGAACTTCCTCGGTCGTCTCCTCGGCCGGCACCGGCGTAGGTGTCTCGGACGGACCCTGA
>JAEFBC010000270.1 GCA_016292155.1 Saccharofermentans sp.
ACTGCCCGTTGTTTGAAATTCCGCAGGAACAGAAATACCATATGCTTATAGTTGCATGCAGCGCACTTTCGAAAAAGGAGCAACGCAAATGGGAAACACGATTGGAACCAACATCAAGACATTCAGAAAGAATAAGGGCTTCACACAGGAGGAGTTAGCTGACCTCCTGAACGTGACCCCGCAGGCTGTAAGCAAGTGGGAATCGGAAAACGGTCTTCCCGACACATCGATGCTGATCCCTCTGGCGCAGGTCCTCGGCGTAAGCACTGACGCGCTTCTGGGATACGATTCGCTCTCCGAGAATGAAGAGGTTATCGCAAGGGTCAAAGAGACCGTCGCAGGCATGAAAAACAATGACGAAGGCAGAGCCCAAAAGGCCCTCCGCATTGCTGAATATCTCTCTACTGAGACGACGCTTAATCCCGGGTGTTTTGAGATCATAAAGGATTATGCGAAGGAGACCGCGAACCTCAGCATGTATGCAGATCCGGTCCTTGAGAACTGTTTTCCGGACGATCAGGAAAGGATCTATAAGATCTATAAGGATGCAATAAGGAAAGGCGCTTATCTCATCGGTCACTGCAACGACAGGAACCTCATAGAGGTCACTCATTATGCGGTCGCATGGATCTATATCCACATGAAGGACTTCGACAATGCAAGGGCACATATCAATGTGCTGCCGAGCATCAAGACCGGCGCGATTGCTGAGAAGATAGGAATGGAACTCACGTTCTTCGAGAGCGGGTTTGAGAAGATGAAGGGCGATATCGCTGACAGTTCGGTACTGCTTTTCGATGCGGTCGCAAGCTTCCTCAATACGATCGCGCAGGACTACGGCTGGTACGCAGAAAAGGATGAGGCGCTCGAAGTCATCGGCTGGTGCGAAGGGATCGTCAAGGCATACGCTTCAAGGAAGGACACTGTCGATATGAACCATTATCTGAGGATCAGAAGGAGTCTTGCTTTCTTCAAGCTCGTCGCGGTCAAGAGGTCGGGCGACGATGAAGGTGCCGTAAAGCTCTATAACGAATTCAAGGAAGAGATCGATATGGAAGACCTGACGGATGAACAGAAAAAGGTCGTTATGGATCTTCTGAATAACGATATCTCACACTACGGACAATACACTTAAGAACAGCAGCAGTTCCATAACAAAACCCCCGTATCCTGCAGTTTGGGAACGGGGGTTTTAATATGAGATTTTAAGTTCAGCTTCTGCCCTTTTTCTTGGCCTTCTTCTCGAGATACATCGCCTTGTCGGCCTTCTTCATTGATTCACCGACACCATGCCAGTCCTGGACCTCGCACGTTCCGATGCTCGCGGAGAGCTCGAAAGGATATTTGCCGGACAGGTTGACCTGTCTGATGTTGTTGCGGACGTTACGGATGAACTTTCCGACTCTTCCGGGCTCTGAGATAACAAGGACAACTTCGAATTCATCGCCGCCCATTCGTGCTACGAACTCACCCTGATTAAGTGATTCGTCGATGCACTGCGCAGTCTCCTTGATCGCGTCGTCACCGGCATTGTGGCCATATGTATCGTTGATGATCTTCAAATCATCCATGTCGATGGAGACTACGGCAATCTCCTTGATCATCCTGCCGTCCTTATCGAATTTCTCGGAGATCTTCTTTTCGAATCCACGCCTGTTAAGCGTCTCGGTCAGAGGATCCGTGATATAAAGGGTCATGACGTCGGAGATACCGAAGAGCTTCTCGTAGAGCTCGAACTTATTCATGTTCGCAGCTACCTGCATCAGGAGGTATTCGACCTTGAAGTTGATGAAATTCGGCATGTCGGTATTGAATACCGCTACAAGATAACCATATACTTCGTTCTTATATGCGAGCGGGAAATGAACTCTCATGCCGTGCTTGTCGTCTTCGAATCCGTCAGGGAAAACCTTCTCTTTTGGATACGAGATACTGCAGAGCTTATTGTCTCCCCTGTTGGTAAAATACCCGACAAGCTCGCGGCTCTCTTCCCTGTATCTGCAGATGTAGCAGGACTTCATGCTCTCAATTGTCTTAAACTGCTCGAGCGTAAGTTCCTTGCCGGCATCTTTTGTGAGGGCACCCTCGAAAAGATCGCCGATAACAACATACTCTCTCATGTTCTCCGTATTGATGGATATCGTCGCAGTGAGATCCAGGAGCTCAGAGAAAATGTCTCTTTCGACAAAGAGATCATCAGTACTCTCACGGAGGATAAGCGTTCCGGGAACGTAGATATTCAGATCAGGCTTCTTGCCAGCGATAACATCCTCAAGGACCTCGATCGCAGTATCGACAAACACTGCATTGGAGATCTCTATTGTGGTTATTGACGGGATGTGATCTGCCGCGCCCTGTGCATTGTCAACGCCGCTGATCATGACATCCTGAGGTACTGTATATCCTCTCTTGCGGAGCTCGTTGCAGAGCGCGATCGCTTCGTAGTCGTTCGAACAGATTATCGCTTCAGGAAGCTTGCCGTTCTTCTTGATGAAGAAATCAGCCATCTCAGGGCCCTGGTCTGACCAGTAATTGCCGTGGAAGATCTTCTTGTCTGATACCTTCTTGCCCGCTTCACGCATGGCATCTTCGAATCCCAGTCTTCTCTCGATCGAGTCGTCGAGATCATCTCTGCCCGTTACGAATCCGATATCATTCGTCTTGCACTTCTCGATAACGTGCTTTGCGATATCGTGCATCAATGCCCTGTTGTCCGGAACGACATTATAAAAACCGGAGATCTCTGCTCTGATGCAGACGACCGGAGGTGCATCATTATCGGACAAAAGATCTTCGACAAGATCTTTAGCCACACCCTCGTGGATAAGCGTGTCATAGCATAAGATGACGCCGTCGTATTCATGGACATTCGGCAGGGTTAATATGCTCTTGTAACCGATGACGTGGAGAGGGTTCTTTGTAGGCATGGAACAGATTCCGAAAACGTCGATCCTGTAACCCTTTTCGCGGGCATAGAAATCAAGCTGCTTAAGGATACCCATAGCAAAATCTCTGTACATGTCACCGATAAAAACACAAATTTTCATGACATCATTATACTAGGCGTTTTCAGGCATGAAAAGACTGCATTTACTGTCTAAATGCGCCTTTTTTAAGCCTTTTCTTGGTACAATTTCCCGTTCTCTTCAATGTGGCCATGCCGGTCATAGAGCTGCGTCTAATGATTTTATCAAATAAAGATGATAATATATCTTTAATTCTTTAAGGGAGGATTAAGAATATGTTTTGCAGGAAATGTGGAAATGAACTGTCGGATAATGCACGCTTCTGCAATAAGTGCGGAGAACTTGTGGAAAGGATCGATGATCTTGCTGAGATACCTGAAATGACTCTTGAAGAGAGCATCACTTTCGTCGAGAAGCTCAAATACAAATATAACGAAATAGAAAAACTCGAACGCCAGGTCATGGATAATGAGGCACTGCTCAGCAGGCCTTTGCTCCTGGATCAGAG
>JAEFBC010000271.1 GCA_016292155.1 Saccharofermentans sp.
GATAGCAAGGGATTACTGCCTGATACTGTTTTTGGGGATGATCATCTGTGTGATGTATAAGAGCAGATATGAGCACCCCGTCATATACAGTCTGGTTGTATCGCTTTTAGTCTTTTCGCATGCCATGGCTTGGGGTTTTGTGGCAGGCGTTACCATCACGTTCAATATATATGAGATCATCTTAAAGCTCATGGGAAAAAGTAAGCTCAGCAAAAAGCAGTTCAGGGGCATCGTGATAGGATTTGTCATGATCGCGTTGTCCTCTATATTTGCGATTGTGACGTTGTTTGGGGAGAGGAGTAAGGTCTTATCAGTTGTACCGGACAGGCATTCAGATATCGTTATTATTTCGCTGCTTGTTCTGATCGTATTCAGCATTGTAATTCTTATTTACTGCAAAGGTTCGATCTGGAAAGAATGCGTTACTCTGAGCAGCACTTATCTGTTTATGATCCTCGTATATAAGACGGTTTATTCCAGCGTTATTTTCCAGAGACTGATGCTGATCCCAATGTTCCTTCTGTTCTTCATGATAATGGCGCTCTCAGATCACGTGGAGATCAAAACGAGGATAAGGAGCTATTTTTATATTCTGTTTATCTTGTCCCTGCTTCTGAACTTGTGCGTAATTGAGTTTGCATCAGCGGTTATTAACGATATCCGATACAACTATTCTTCGGCACAGGAGATGGCAGATTATATTAATGAGAATCTGCCTGATGAAGACGTTATATTGGTTGATGTTGGCATCTATGCCCAGACAATAGTTCCCTTTACCAATAAGACGCTTTATGATATCAGATATAAAGCAAATATCGTCGATTCTTTGTATCATGTGTATGAAGAAGATGAAGTTGTTGCCAGCATAGTGGATATCCCGAATCACGAGGAATATAAGGGCAAATACCTGATTGCTCTCCATAAGTTAAAAGACACAGAGGTAATTTACGCTACATCTGATTCAATAATGAGTGAAAGTTATTATCTATATTACATACCGGAATGACAGACAGAAAAAAGACAATCAAGACCATATTACTGATCCTTTTGATCCCCCTTGTTCTGGAGGTGTTCTTTTTCAACTTCAGATTCTGGGAGTCCCTGTTCTTTAAGCATTCGGTTACTTTTACTGCCGGCACAAGTTCAAATGAGATCGTGATAGGCAATATGGATGCTGCGGTTAAGAATATCCGCGTGGACTGTTCTGGTGCAACAGATGCGCCTGTAGTACACATTCTCATGACAGTCACTGATGAGGCGAATACCGGTTACGAGCTTACAGAGACGGAAGTGATCCCGGGAATCTCTGAGAGCAGTTATCTGAGGATATTTACGGACGGAAATGCCAAAGAGATCAAGATGGCTTTTGATCCGGATGAGGTCCCTGATGCCGGCAAGATCAATATCGGGCTGAACCGGATAAGGCCGTTTAACCTGCACTTCGGAAGATTTTTCTTCCTTCTTGTTATCGCTGTTCTGATCTTTATCTTCAGGCCGGGCTCAGCGGTTTATAAGATGCCACTATACCCCTCTGAGCAGAAACTGTCTGACAGGAACAAGATCTATATTCTCTCTTTTGCCGCATCGTTTATCTGCTTGTGGCTCTTTATCGTGATGGCGTTTAATCTTGATATCTGGCCGTACTATAATGCTGGACATGTAGATGCGATCTATAACTATCAGGCAGATGCTCTCCTTGATGGTCATGTCAACCTGAACTTCGATCCGCCGAAGTATCTTTCCGAGATGGAAAATCCTTACGATTACAACGCAAGGTTTGCGATGTACCAGAAGACCGGTGAAGCTTTCAAATTAGACTTTGCATACTTTAACGGCCAGTATTTCAGCTATTACGGCATCGTTCCGACACTGCTTTTCTATCTGCCGTTTATCGCGCTTACAGGGATCCCGCTTAACAACTCGATCCCGATAATCCTGCTCGGAGCGGTATTTATCGCGTTCTCACTAATGCTTCTTTATAAGGCGGCGAAAAGATTCTATAAGGATATCTCGCTGGGTCTTTTCTTTATCCTGAGCACGGTATTCATATTCGGAACCGGCGCATTCTACTGCGCCCAGACTCCGTGCGTTTATTCAGTGGCATTTATAGCCGCGATCGCATTTACGGTGGTCGCTCTTTATTTGTGGCTTGGTGCATCGGATAAACATTTCGCGAACGCCAAAGCACCGTTATCCAAGGTTAAACTTGTTATAGGTGCTGTTGTGATGGGCCTTGCAATAGGCAGCAGGCCTGTATTCGGAATGTATCTGTTCCTGGCATTCCCGCTGTTCTATCAGGAGATCAAGGAGAAGCTTTTCTTCTCTAAGAAAGGCCTTGCGAACACTGCCTGCGTGATGCTGCCGCTCATGGCGATCGGCGCGGGACTTCTGTACTTCAACAAGCTCCGCTTCGGAAGTTTCTTCGATTTTGGCAACACATATAATCTTTCCGATATGGATCTTAATCACAGGGATCCGGGCGTTGAGAGATTGTGGCTGGGCTTTTTTGAGTACCTGTTCCAGCCTCTGCAGATCACTGGCAAGTTCCCTCATGTAGCGAGTATTTTCGACTATAAGAACCACGCTACGGATTATCTGGGTTATATGTTCTTCGATCCGGTCTACGGCGGATATTTCGCGCTGTGCCCGGTATGCCTTGCCATCGTGTTCTTAAGGAAGTGCAAAGCTGAATTAAAAGACATGAAGAGCTATTACTTCGCAGTATGCTCGCTTATATTCGCGCTGGCACTCCTTATCCTTGATATCGAGAAGACAGGTATCACGTTAAGATATCAGATGGATTTTGCGATGTTCACCGCGATGGCGGCTGTGCTTGTGCTAATCGCACTTTTCAGGATGAGCGCAAGGTCTTCTTATGACAAGGCGTTTAAGATCCTGCTTACTGTTGTGATCCTTCTTACGGCGGTAATGGTGTTCAACAACCTCTTCATTATGCTTGCCGACAACAAGATAAGGCCTTTGATCCTTGTAAATCCCAAGCTGTATTACTCGCTCAAGTATCTTCTCTTTACATTGAGATAACAGTCCGTACACAATGTCCTGATATAATTTAGATACTTCAGTTACTTGGAGGTATCTTTTATGATCGAAGCCAGATCTTTAACCATGATCTACGGAAACGGCAAGAAGGCTGTTGATGATATCTCTTTTAACATCAAGGCCGGCGAGATAGTCGGTTTTGCAGGTCCTAACGGAGCGGGCAAGACCACTGTTATCAAGATGCTGGCAGGGATCTTGAAGCCCACCTCCGGCACTGCGGTAATAAACGGGTCCGATATAAATAAAGACCCGATAAAAGCGAAAATGTCCTTCGCTTATATCGCCGATAATCCCGACATCCTCATCCAGCTTACGGGCCTTGAATATCTTAACTTCATCGCCGACATGTATGAGGTTAAAGAGGACGTGAGGAAAGAGAAGATAAAGACTCTTTCTGAGCGCTTCGGCATGAGCGAAGTCCTTAACACCCAGATGCGCGAATATTCACACGGCATGAGACAGAAGCTCATGGTCATATCCGCGCTTATCCACAACCCGCCGGCATGGATCCTGGATGAACCCATGACTGGCCTTGATCCTTCTGCGGCATTCGAGCTCAAGCAGATGATGAGGGAACACGCCAAAGAGGGAAATGCAGTCCTTTTCTCAACCCACGTGCTGGAAGTCGCAGAGCAGCTTTGTGACAGGATAATCATAATCAACAACGGAAAAGTAGTGATCGAAGGAACACTCGATTACTTAAAGATCTTAAATCCCGGAATGACGCTTGAAGAGATATTCGTAAAGCTCACGGGCAAGGCGGAGATTGAAGGATGAACAGGACCAGGGCGCTTTACAAGGCCTTCAGTTCCAACCTGGAGATGCCCAAGCCGAACGGCGAGAAGAAGGTAAAGATCTATAACCGTTTCGGCATGATCGCTTTTATCGGCATAATGGTGCCGATATCTGTTATCGTGGGCTACGTCACCTATGTCATCACGGACCTGCTATATTTGTTTAACGGCAACAGTTATGGGCTGTTATCAGAATTAGATCTCATATCGGCATTTGCCATGATATTCGGAATGCCCCTGATGTTCAGTATCCTGTTTTTCTCATCGGATCTCGGCTTTCTGACGGCGCTCCCGGTAACACCCGCATCGCTATATAGAGCAAGATTCTGGCACACGTTCAAGGCCGAGAATGTAATGACGTCCAATGTGCTTTTCGCGATATACATCGGGTATTTCATCGCGTCATTTAATCACATGCCTTTAAGCCAGGCGCTTCATCCTGTAGCGGTAATCGCATCGGTCGTTGGCTTTTTTGGCTCGCTCCTGCTGCCGCTTATCTATTGCTCGATACTTGCAATGCTTCTGATGCTTGCACTCAGGAAGCTTAACCGTGCCGATATCTACTATCACACTTCGCTCGTTTTGTTCGTCGCGTTTGCGCTTATGTTCCTTCTGTCTTTCAGGAGCTACGGAAAGATCAGCATGGTCAATTATCTTGATACGCTTGTCTTAAGCGACAATGAATTTACAGCGATATGCAACATTTTATTCCCGACGAATTATCTGACGACTCTGGCAATCGTAAATCACAAGATACTTCCGCTTATCTGGGCGGTGCTCTTCATTGCCGCATTATATGCGCTGTCGGTTCTTGTTGCTCATCTGACATATCGAAAAGGCCTTTTTGCAGCAGCGGTGATCGGCAATAAAAAAGCGTCACGCAAGGCTATTGCCAAAGCAGGCGGTCATAAGATATTCGCATCTCTTGTCATTAAGGAATTCAAGGTCCTTATGAGAACTATGACCTACCGTATGAACTGCGTTTATGCAAATCTCCTGTGGCCTGCCGCAGCACTGATCGTGATCTTTGAAATACCCAAATTCGAATTCTTCAAGATATTCAGATACGGACTTATAAACGGCGAACCTTTAAATCACGTGATACTTTTTGCAGTCTTCACCGCAATGGCATTTATCGCGTCGGGATTAAACTCGATCGCATCGACTTCATTCACACGCGAAGGAAAACATCTGGACATGCTTAAATATCTTCCGGCGCCTCTTGATAAGCAGATCAGGGCCAAGGTCCTTATTGCGGTCCTGTTTACATTTATCCCTGTCGCTATCACGGTCACGATGGTGACAATAAGCCTTGGGATAACAGTGATGCTGCCGCTTTATATCCTTGTATCTTTTGTATGCATCCTGATCGCCACCATGATCGGCGTCATCATGGATTCGATATCTCCTTACACGGTATGGTCAGATGAACTGAGCGCTTTAAGAGGCAACTTAAACTGCTTCTTTAATCTGGCCGCTGAAATGGTATTTGCATTGATCGTGGGAGCAATTTCTTACGGCATTTATCTGCTTTCCGCAAGTGCAGTCGTTACGATATCCGTTATCTCGGTCCTGCTTGTTGCAGCAGGCGCAGTCTCTCTTTTCGCAGGCTTGCCAGGAGCTAAGAAAAACATTGAATCTTTGAAGTAAAACGCGCGATTTCTAAATCTGTTAAGAGAAGATATAATTACCCTATAGGAAAAATGATATGGGGTTGAATCGCAGTGTTTAGTAAGTTTGCAGAAATCATTAATCGCGCCGTAGAAGATTTGAGAAGAAGAAATCTTGATACGGGCAAAACCTACGAAGTCAGATCCTTTTACGAAGACGAGAGATTGGCTAAGGCTGTAGCCGAGCTCTATGAAGGTTGTGATAGCTGGCTCCCATATATTTATTCATGCCTGACATCCGATAACATGATACATGTTGCAATAGCTGCCAATACTGTTGCTGATTACATGAAGACCTTAAATATTAAAAAGGTCATGCAGTTAGATGACAGATTCCGCAGCTACACATCCATGGAATACTTTATTAACTGGAAAACGGTAAGTCCGTCCGATCTAAAAAATGAGATCGGTTACGAGGCGGAATACCTTTGGGTAATGCGCCTTGGAACCTTCCATCCCAATGGCTATTATCGCGAGAAATGCATTAATGAACTTTCTTCTGATTCTGCTTCGTATATATATCTGCTTCTCCGTCTGAAAGACTGGGTACCAGAAGTCAGAAATGCTGCAATGAAAGCATGTTCAAATGTCACAATGCTCAGTCCTGGAGAAGTTATAACCTGTCTTGTCCCGCTGGAGAAAGTCCGGAGAAGCTGGAGGGTCGTCGATTATTACCTGAATGATCTGGAGAGAAAGATAACGGACCGAATCGATGAATTCCCCGGTGTCATCAGTAAGGATCTTTTATGCAGGTACGATGAGAAAACAAGAATGGCTTTGTACAGGCTCCTGCTGGATCACAAAAAACTCAGCAGGGATGAAGTCTGCAATATCCTGAGCTTTGAGAAATACTATCCGATCCTGAGGTATGTCATTAAGACATATATCGAGCAGTACGATTTGCCTGTGGAAGAAATTGATGAGTTCATAAACCACAGGAGCGTTGCTGTCCAAAGATGCGCAATAGAAAAGAAGTTTGCCGTGACAGGCAGGACCTGGGACGGCATAGAAGAAAAGCTCTTATCGCCGTCATTGAATATACGCGAGATAGTCCGTTATTACCTTATCAAGGACAGGAACTTTGATTGCCGAGCATACTATATTGCGCATCTTGACGGAGATAAGAACCGGTACTGCATCTTAGGTCTGGGCGAGGCCGGAAAGCCTGAAGATGCTGAGCTTCTGATGAAATATCTGGAATCTGAAGATGCATGCATAGTCAGGAACACTCTGCGTTCGCTGGCGCGTTTGAGCGGAAAGGACTGCTCTGAAATATATTGGAGATTCCTTACGGATGAACGTCTCTCCGTTGTAAGACAGGCATACGAGAACATTACAGGTCTTAAGATCAGATATGGTGCAAAGCGCATTTATGAACTGCTCGAAAAGACTGATTCAGAACTGCTCAGGAAAAAACTCCTGAACCTTCTGGTTAACGAATCATACTGGGACAGAGTGCCGTATATTCTTATGCTTTATACCCCTCAAAAAGGTGATATCCCGTATGGCAAGCTTGAAGACGGGATCCGTTCGAGTACCGTGTACAGCAGCGTTTCTGAAGCGCAGGCCGTATGGATCGAAGAGATACTGGAAGACAAACAATACAGGATTCCTGAGAATATCGCCCGTAATGTAAGGAACAAATTGTCTTACTTAAGAAAGGGATAAGTTTTCAGGCGCGTAAAGATTCCCCGGCAAAGTGTTATACTTACAAAAGTGTCTTAAGGACGGAATAACACCCAGGGGGAACAATCAATGAAAAAGGTAATCATTGTCGGAGCAGGCATCTCCGGAATGACTGCAGGTATTATCCTGCAGAACTCAGGATTTACGACAGAGATTTATGAGAAGAATCCTGTTGCAGGCGGAGAACTTACCGGATGGAAGCGCGACGGCGTTTACATCGACAACTGCATCAACTATCTCATGTGCAGCAAGAAGGGCAGTGCCATGAATGAGTTGTGGCACGAGATCGGAATGCTCGATGACAGTGTAAAGATGTATTCCAAGGATTACTTCTTCAAGTATATGGGACACGGCGGTGAGATCACATACTGGAGAGACAAGGAAAGAACAAAGCGTGAGATGCTTGAGCTCTCACCTGAAGATAAGGATGTTATCGAGAAGTTTTTCGAGAACGTCACAAGAGCAGAGAGCATGATAATGCCTATCGACAAACCGATGGACAAGATGGGCCCGAGAGATTTCATGAAGCTCGGCGACTTCGTTAAGAACGTTCCCGCCGCACAGAAGGCGTATAAGGGCGTAAGCGTAAAGGACCTTGCTGACAGCTTCAAGAGCCCTGTATTAAGGAGCTCATGCATGCTCACACACCCTGAGATGACACAGGCATATTCATTCATCATGTCATATGCGATGGTCACATCCGGCAGCGGAGATATC
>JAEFBC010000272.1 GCA_016292155.1 Saccharofermentans sp.
AAGAGGGACTGATATGAAAAACAGAAGACCTGAGATAGTTGGAGATGAGATCCAGAAGATCATCTCCACGATTATCTCAACCAAGTTAAAGGATCCCAGAGTTCCTTTGCTTACATCTGTTACGTCCGTTAAGATGAGCAGGGATCTGTCGCACGCTACTGTGTTTATCTCCGTCTATGGTGACGAGAAGACACAGAAGGAAGCGATGGAAGCCATCGAGCATGCTAAAGGTTTTATCCGTTATGAGACTGTGCAGGAGATCAACCTGAGAGTTGCTCCCGAGTTCAGCTTTAAGCTCGACAACACTCTTAACGATGCGTTAAGGATGGAAGCTCTGATCGAGAAAACGATCAAGGAAGATGAAGCCAGGAGACTTGCCAGAGAAGAAAGAGAAGGCAAGTCTGAAGATAACCGGGCAGAGGAGTGAGCCACTGCCTCTAAGGTTGTTTAGAACGGAGTTAATATGAGAGAACGCTATAAGAAGGACAGTGAAAGAACTGCCAGAAACATCTTAAGCGTTATAGAGAAGGTCAGGGAAGCCAATGAGGTCGTCCTTGTGTTCCTTCACAGAAGCGTTGACGGAGACTGCGTCGGTTCAGCCTGCGGCATCGTTAGCATTATCAGGTCTTTCGGAGTGGATGCATATGTCGCTATTCCGGAAGAATTACCTGAGAATATGGAATTCTTAGGCATCAGCGAATATCTTTTCCGTCCCGACGGAAATACGGATGCTGCAAAGGAATTCAGTATTTCAAGGACTATTAACGGAAAGAAGGCCGGGGCAGCTGTCTCGACCGATATTTCCGACAGTTCAAGAATGGGCGTAAGCGGTGAGATCTTCGATTCGATCGATACGAAGATAATCATCGATCACCACGCTTCCGTGACAACAAGATCAGATAACATGTGGATCGATCCTGACTGCTCTTCAGCAAGTGAGATGGTCTACTATGTTGCTCAGAAAGTTGCCGAGATCACGGGAAAAGATATCAGCGAAGTCCTCGCACCCAATGCTTCAAAAGCATTGCTTGCCGGAATCGTTACAGACACCGGAAGATTTACTTTCACGAACACACATCCCGAGACTTTGGAGACAGCAGGTTCGCTCATCGATCTGGGCGGCAATATCTCGCAGGTCTGCTATAACCTCTTCGACCGCAAATCAAAGCCGAAGTTCCAGTTGTCTGCAAAGGCCAGATCCCAGGTCCGCTTTTTCTTCGATGACAAGTTCGCGCTGACAGTAGTTCCTTACTCCCAGTTTGTTGAATGCGGCGCAGGTCCTGACGGCGTGGATGATGTTGTATCCGCAATGCGTGACATCGACGGCGTCGAACTCGCGATCGTTTTAAGAGAACTCGAGAACGGCGAACTCAGAGGAAATGTCAGATCCCAGGAATACTTTGACTGCAGTGCATTTGCTGCGGGCTTTGGCGGCGGCGGACATTTGAGAGCTGCAGGCTTTAACGCATCGGGCGACATCAATGAACTCGCGGAAGAAGTAATTAAAAGGGTTCAGGCCACCTTATGATTCAAGACGGATTCATCCTTGTAGATAAACCTGAAGGATGGACATCCTTTAAGACTGACCGCTTTGTCGGCAAACTCCTCGGCACGCGTAAAGTAGGCCATTTGGGCACATTAGATCCGTTCGCAACAGGCCTTCTTCCAGTGTTCGTGGGCAAGGGTTTGAAGTTCTTAAGATTCTGCGAAGGCTTTGACAAGGGGTATTCGTGCAGGTGCATTTTCGGCGCAACTACAGATACGATGGATAAGACGGGAGAGATTACATCCGAGAATTATCCTTCGGCCGAAGTTTTAGATGAGCTCGAAAAGTCTGACTACAAACTTATCCGTGATGCCGCATTAAAAGTTAAAGAGACCAAAGAGCAGCTCCCGCCCGCATATTCAGCGAAAAAGATCGACGGTGTAAAGGCATATGAGCTTGCAAGAAAAGGCGAGATGCCTGACTTGAAGCCTGCGCAGATAACCATTTATTCGCTTGATATAACCGGAATCGGGAAGACAGAAAAGAGCTTTGCAGTAGATTTTGACTGCATGTGCTCCAAAGGAACTTATATCAGAACTATATGCTCTGATCTTGGCGATATCACAGGCTTTGGCGCATATGCGGAATCTTTGAGAAGGACCGTCAACGGACAGTTTAATGTCAGGGATGCGTTTACGCCTGAAGAACTTGAGAAGATGGCGGAAGCAGGCGACTTCTCCTTCGTAAGAGATGCCGCTGAGACAATCACTTTTCTGCCTGAGATAAAGCTCGATCCGAAGCAGACAAAAAATATCAAGTTCGGAAGAAAGATCGCATTCCCGCTAGATGTAAAGCCTGAAGGTGGAGAGCGCATCTACTACAGGGCGACTTCAGAAGATAAGCTTATCGCAGTTGTTTTTCCCGCTGTGGAAAACGGTGAGACAGTAATGAGGATCGAGAGGCTTTACGCACATGATTAAAGTATGCAATACGTATGGCCTTAACGATCTGCCTCTGGGCTCAAAGGGAAGAGTGATAGCACTCGGAATGTTCGACGGCCTTCATTCAGGCCATATGGACATCATTAAAAAGGCTGTCATGACGGCTGAGCGGGACGGCCTCACATCGACTGTCCAGACATTCAGGAATCTTTTCAAGCAGGACAGCAAATCTCTTTATACATCAGAGGAGAGATCGGATCTTATAAGCCGCACAGGCGCTGACGAGATCCTGGTCTTGGACTTCGATGAAGTAAAGGACATGGAGCCTGAAGATTACCTTAAGAATGTGCTCCTTTACCGCTGCATCGCCGATACGCTCATAATGGGTGAGGATTACAGATTCGGTAAAGACGCAAAGGGCGATGTTGCCATGATCAAGGCGTTTGCTAAGGAAAATGATATCCGCGTGATCGTGGTAAAGGACCATCTGCACGAAGGTACCGGCAGGAAGATATCCACGACATGGCTCAGGGAAGCTCTTGCAGGAGGCGATGTTGATCTTGCAAGGGAGCTTTGCGGAGGCAGGAACTTCTTCTATTCCGGACGCTGTGTCCAGGGAAAGCAGCTCGGAAGGCTGATGGGATTTCCCACTGCCAACATCATTGTTCCTGAAGATAAATTCGTCGTTAGAAGAGGCGTCTATGTCTCGCGTGTAAGGCTGGGGCAGAGGATACTTTACGGCGTTACCAATATCGGCAGGAGACCTACGCTCGAAGATGCGGTAAATGACGTGGCCGAGACCTTTATTTTCGACTTCGACGAGGACATATACGGAGCAAAGCTCGAGATAGAGCTTCTGCATTTCTTAAGGCCTGAGTCGAAAATGACTTCCAAAGAAGAACTTATAGATGCCGTAAATCTCAACAAGATGCAGGCCTCTGAGTATATTAAAAACCTCAATTCAGCCGTGAATTGAAACCTTAAAAAGCCATATTATTTATTTTGTGGTAATATATCAGGGATTTGCTGACCCAAAAGGGTGCAGGGAGGATATAGATACATGATGAACTTAGTTGAAGTTAAGTTTCCGGGCCTTGGAATCGACGTGAATGTTAATC
>JAEFBC010000273.1 GCA_016292155.1 Saccharofermentans sp.
AGAAGGAGATATACCTATGAAAAAGACATTTGAGTTGGAAGATCTTGATTGCGCTAACTGCGCCATGAAGATGCAGGAAGCAGTCAAGAAGATCCCGGGTGTTAAGGACTGCGAAGTAAGCTTCATGAAGCAGAAGATGACATTGGAAGCTGATGATGCCGATTTCGACAAGATCGTAAAGCTCGCAGTCAAGGCAATCGCCAAGGTCGAGCCTGACTGCACAGTATTACTTTAATCAATTAAGCCGCAGCCCAAACAGACTGCGGCTTTTTAAGGAGTAACCGTTTATGAAGTACAAACTGACCCGCAAACAGAAGAAAATGCTGAGAAGGATAATAATCGCCTTTGTTTTACTGGTGATCGTTGCCGTTACTTTGCATTTTGTTGAGCTCCCGTGGTGGGCTGAGCTTATTATCTATGCTGTTCCTTATATCATTGCGGGTTACGATGTGCTCAAGACGGCTTTTATCAATCTGATCCACGGCCAGATCTTCGATGAGAAGTTCCTCATGATGGTTGCAACGATCGGTGCTTTCGGTACCGGTGAATATCCTGAAGCTTCTGCGGTAATGCTCTTCTATCAGGTAGGTGAGCTTTTCCAGAGCATAGCTGTAGGAAGATCTCGAAAATCGATCGCCAAGCTTATGGATATCAGGCCGGACAGCGCGACAGTTATACGCGACGGCGAGGAGATAGAAGTATCGCCTGATGAGGTTGAAGTAGGTGAGATAATAATCATCAAACCGGGTGAGAAGATCCCGTTAGACGGTGTCATCATCGAAGGAGAGAGCTCTGTTAACCAGGCAGCTCTTACGGGTGAATCCGCGCCTGTTGATAAGGCATTAAGCGACAATGTCATTTCCGGAACGCTTAATCTTACGGGCGTTATCAAGGTCAGGACCACATCCACGTTCGGCCAGAGCACTGTATCGAAGATCTTAGAACTCGTCGAGAATGCTTCTGATAAGAAAGCTAAAGTCGAGAATTTCATTACCAAGTTTGCAAGATATTACACACCTGTCGTTGTTATCGCAGCGCTTATCCTGGGAATCGTTCCTCCCTTGATCCTCGGGATCGGTGATGGTGAAGTCTGGAAGACGTGGCTTACCAGGGCATGCGTATTCCTCGTAGTATCCTGCCCCTGCGCTCTCGTAGTATCCGTTCCGCTGTCTTTCTTCGGCGGTATCGGTGGTGCTTCGAAGGACGGTATCCTCATAAAAGGTGCCGGATATATGGAAGTATTGTCCAAGATCGATACGGTAGTATTTGATAAGACCGGAACGCTTACCAAGGGCGTGTTTGCGGTAGATGACGTTCATCCGAACCTGATCAGCAAGGCTGAACTTCTGGATATTGCAGCCTGCTGCGAGAGCTTCTCGAGCCATCCTGTGGCACAGTCGATCGTAAGAGCGCACGAGGGCCATATCGACAAGTCCCTGATAGGCGAAGTTACGGAGATAGCCGGAAAAGGCGTAAAGGCAGTTGTGGGAGGCAAGACATACTACTGCGGCAATGGCCAGCTCATGGAAATGTGCGGCGCTGACTGGCACGACTGCCATATGACCGGAACGATCATCCATATTGCAAGGGAAGATGACGGTACATGTGAGTATTTAGGGCATATCGTTATCAACGACCAGATTAAGGAAGATTCGGAAGAGGCGATAAAGAGCCTTAAGAACGTTGGCGTTAAGCGCCTCGTGATGCTTACGGGAGACAAGAAGAGTGTTGCTGAGAATGTTGCAAATAAGCTCGGTCTTACCGGTTTTTTTGCTGAGCTCCTGCCTGCCGATAAAGTATCCAAAGTTGAAGAACTGTTGAAGAACGGCAAAGGCAAGCTGGCGTTTGTCGGTGACGGAATAAACGATGCTCCGGTTCTGATGCGTGCAGACTGCGGAATCGCCATGGGCGCAATGGGTTCAGATGCTGCAATTGAATCGGCTGATGTCGTATTAATGGACGACAAGCCGTCGAAGATCGCAGATGCCATAAAGATCGCGAGAAAGACTATGAGGATCGTCTGGGAGAACATCATTTTCGCGCTCGGCGTAAAGGCTGTAATACTCGTGCTCGGCGCATTAGGTATCGCTAACATGTGGCTCGCTGTATTCGGCGACGTAGGCGTCCTCATCATCGCTATCCTCAACGCCATGAGGTGCATGAGAAAGCTTAACAGGAAATAAATATGTTTTGGGACAAGATATCGCCGTTATATGACCTTTTCGAAAATGTATACAACCGGAAAGTCTATAAAGGCACGGGAATAAAAGTCGCGGATTTCATTGATGGAACGGACAGTGTTCTTGAATGTGCTTGCGGAACAGGCGCGATTACTGTAGAGATCGCGAAAAAGTGCCGGAAAGTATTGGCAACGGACTTTGCCGAAGGAATGATAAAGCGCGCTTCCAGAAAGTGCAGGAAATACAGTAATGTAATTATCCGCAAGGAAGACATAACCAATATCAAATGCGCTGATGAGAGCTTCGATAAGGTCGTCGCAGGCAATGTCATACACCTTCTGCCTGAACCCGCAA
>JAEFBC010000274.1 GCA_016292155.1 Saccharofermentans sp.
AGAAGGAGATATACCTATGAAAAAGACATTTGAGTTGGAAGATCTTGATTGCGCTAACTGCGCCATGAAGATGCAGGAAGCAGTCAAGAAGATCCCGGGTGTTAAGGACTGCGAAGTAAGCTTCATGAAGCAGAAGATGACTTTGGAAGCTGATGACGCCGATTTCGACAAGATCGTAAAGCTCGCTGTAAAGGCTATCGCCAAGGTCGAGCCTGACTGCACAGTATTACTTTAATCAATTAAGCCGCAGCCCAAAAACTGCGGCTTATTTAAGAGGGTATTAATATGAAGTACAAGCTTACAAAGAAGCAGAAGAAGATGCGAGGCAGGATAATAATTGCAATTGCTTTGCTTGCAGTTACTGCTGTGACGCTCCATTTTGTTGAGGTCCCGTGGTGGGCTGAGCTTGTTCTTTATATGATCCCTTATGTAATTGCAGGTTACGATGTCCTCAAGACAGCGTTTATCAATCTTATCCACGGCCAGATCTTCGATGAGAAGTTCCTCATGATGGTTGCGACGGCTGGAGCGATTGCGACCGGCGAGTATCCCGAAGCGACTTTTGTAATGCTCTTCTATCAGATCGGCGAGCTTTTCCAGAGCATCGCGGTCGGAAGATCCAGGAAATCCATCGCAAAGCTTATGGATATCAGACCTGACAGCGCAACAGTCATTCGTGATGGCGCGGAGATCGAAGTATCTCCTGAAGATGTCCAGGTTGGCGAGGTAATAATCGTTAAGCCCGGTGAGAAGATCCCGCTCGATGGTGTCATCATTGAAGGTGAGAGTTCTGTCAACCAGGCTGCTCTTACAGGCGAATCTGCGCCTGTTGATAAGGCTTTGAGCGACAATGTCATTTCCGGTACATTGAATCTTACGGGTGTTATCAAGATCAGGACAACATCGACATTCGGCCAGAGTACCGTATCGAAGATATTAGAGCTCGTCGAGAATGCTTCCGACAAGAAGGCCAAGGTCGAGAATTTCATTACCAAATTTGCAAGATACTATACGCCTGCAGTTGTTATTGCATCGCTGGTACTTGCTGTAGTACCTCCGTTGTTCCTCGGTATCGGAAGCTGGGATATCTGGAAGGAATGGCTTACGAGAGCCTGTGTATTCCTTGTAGTATCCTGCCCCTGCGCACTTGTCGTATCGGTTCCGCTGTCTTTCTTCGGTGGTATCGGCGGTGCTTCGAAGGACGGTATCCTTATCAAGGGTGCCGGATATATGGAAGTGCTGTCCAAGATCGATACAGTTGTCTTCGATAAGACGGGTACGCTTACAAAAGGCGTATTTGCAGTAGATGATGTACATCCTAATCTGGTCAGCAAGGCTGAGCTCCTGGATATTGCAGCGTGCTGCGAGAGCTTCTCCAGCCACCCTGTAGCACAGTCGATCGTCAGAGCGCATGAGGGACATATCGATAAGACACTTATTGGAGAAGTTACCGAGATTGCCGGAAAGGGCGTAAAGGCTGTAGTTGAAGGTAAAACTTACTATTGCGGCAACGGACAGCTCATGGAGATGTGCGGAGCCGACTGGCACGACTGCCACCTGACGGGAACTATCATCCACATTGCACGCGAAGAAAACGGCGCTTGTGAATATTTAGGTCACATAGTAATCAACGACCAGATCAAGGAAGACTCTGAAGAGGCAATGAAGAGCCTTAAGAATGCAGGCGTTAAGCGTCTTGTAATGCTTACGGGCGACAAGAAGAGCGTTGCTGAGAATGTTGCAAATAAGCTCGGTCTTACCGGTTTCTTTGCTGAGCTCCTGCCTGCAGATAAAGTTACTAAAGTTGAGGAGCTCTTAAATGACGGCAAGGGCAGGCTGGCGTTTGTCGGTGACGGAATAAACGATGCTCCGGTTCTGATGCGTGCAGACTGCGGAATCGCCATGGGCGCAATGGGTTCTGATGCTGCGATAGAATCGGCTGACGTTGTCCTGATGGACGACAAGCCGTCGAAGATCGCAGATGCCATAAAGATCGCGAGAAAGACTATGAGGATCGTCTGGGAGAACATCATTTTCGCGCTCGGCGTAAAGGCTGTAATACTCGTACTCGGCGCACTAGGTATCGCTAACATGTGGCTCGCTGTATTCGGCGACGTAGGCGTCCTCATCATCGCTATCCTCAACGCCATGAGGTGCATGAGAAAACTTAACAGGTAACAATCATGTTCTGGAATAAGATATCGCCCGTATATGATATTTTCGAAAACGTATACAACCGGAAAGTTTATAAGGGCACGGGAATAAAGGTCGCAGAGTTCATAGATGAGAGCGACAACGTTCTTGAATGCGCTTGCGGAACAGGCGCGATTACTGTAGAGATCGCGAAAAAGTGCCGGAAAGTATTGGCAACGGACTTTGCCGAAGGAATGTTAAAGCGCGCTTCCAGAAAGTGCAGGAAATACAGTAATGTAATTATCCGCAAGGAAGACATAACCAATATCAAATGCGCTGATGAGAGCTTCGATAAGGTCGTCGCAGGCAATGTCATACACCTTCTGCCTGAACCCGCAA
>JAEFBC010000275.1 GCA_016292155.1 Saccharofermentans sp.
AGTTTATTTGATCATTTTTTCGAGCATAGGCAGAAATATATATAAAAAGCAGGTCGAAAAATACGGTTACGATAATCTTGTATCCCAGCTTATCCAGCCTGATAATGTTGTCGCTTTTATTCATCCTCTGAAGTATGAATCTTATGTGATCGTAACCAAAGATTTCTTTGTCCTGGCGAGAACAAAGATAATGAGACTTGATGAGATACGCCAGATGAAGTTCGAGAGGAATACAAAGGGAAATACATCCAGACCGTTTAATATCGCTAACAAAAGTCCTTTTGAGGTAACCAGATTTATCAGGAAGGTTCACATCATTGATTCCAACGGCAAGAGTGCAGAATATCCTGTGGCCCTTACCGAAGAAGAGTACTACGCGCTGATAAACTTTATGGCATACAGACTCGGACCGAACGTGGTTTATATTCTCTAAGAGTTTTCCCGTAAAAATACCCCTTGAAAACAATTTTTAATCATATTACCCTCTTTTTCAGGACGTCCTGATCTTAACTATGAGGAGGCAGTAATGAATAGAGAAGAACTGCACGGATTCGTTGCCGGAAGCACCGGGAACGAGAGTAATATTTGTCAGATCTGCGCCATGAGAGACGGACGGATATTGTACGAGGACTGCTGGCGGGGTTTTAAGGCTGACGATGCTGTCAATGTTAATTCCGTAACCAAAGGCGTTATGGCTCTGCTTACCGGGATTGCTGTGGATAAGGGCTTTATCAGGAATCTGGATGAGAAGGTAATAAGTTTCTTTCCTGACTATCAGGTCAAACGCGGTGAGAAGACCATCTACGATGTAACGATCAGGCATCTGATCACTATGACCGCGCCATACAAGGGCCGTTCGGAACCCTGGAAAAAGGTGTGCACTTCAGACGACTGGACCAAGGCAGCTCTGGATTTTCTCGGCGGGCGCTCAGGTATAACAGGCGAATTCAGATATGCGACATTAGGCATCCAGATCCTTGCAGGCGTCATCGAAAGAGCAACAGGTGAGAAACTCATTGATTTTGCAAACCGCAATCTGTTCATACCATTGGGGATTCCTGAACATACGATACATGGTGACAGCAGCAAAGAAGACCAGTTCGATTTCTTTATGAACAAGACCCCGAGAAAGAATGAGTGGTATTCGGATCCCCAGGATACGGTAACTGCAGGCTGGGGCCTGTGCGCGTCAGGAAGAGATCTCGCCAAGCTCGGTGACATGGTCTTAAACAAGGGCGTTTACGGCGGCAAACAGATAATCTCGTCTGACTGGATCAGACAGATGACCACTCCTTATATCAAACTGGGCGAGAGATTCGGAAACATGTATTACGGATATCTCTGGTATAAGCCTTTCGAGAACAGGGAAGTATATGCGGCGATCGGTGACTGCGGAAACATCATCTATGTAAACAGGGAAAAGCATGTGGCAGTCGGCATGACCGGAGCATTCAAGCCGATGATCTTTGACCGCGTCGAATTTATCGAGAAAAACGTTTTGCCATTGGTATAATGTATCTGTCCGGGGCTCTTGTTCCCGGACAGTATTTAGGGAAATAGGAGCAACTTAATATGTACAAGTACATGAGGATCCAGGGCAGAGAGGATTCTTATATCACCAAGTATCCGAAGGGCATTTTCAGCCTTTGCTGGAACCTGATCAGAGATAAGAAGATGACCGAGGAAGACGAGAAACTGTTCATCTCGATCGATGAATGGTTTAAGGAGAATCTTCCTGAACCCGAACCCTGTAAGAATCACGAGACTGTTATTACTTTTTTCAAGTGCGAGAATGCTGACCACATGATAAAGGTTATAGAGCCTGCAATTGCGCTTTTGGACAAATACGATAAGCCTTACGACATCGTATATACCAACTTCGTTGGCACGATAGTTTATGAGGACGACTGGCAGATCGCGGTCAAAGTCCAGGACGGCAAGATGGTCTGATAAGTTGGCAATATGAGTAAGAGAAAAGAGATCATCGATATAGTAACCGGCTACCTTTGCGCCATCCTGGGAGTGCTGGTTATTCGTTATTTCAATGCGTACGTACTGATGTCGATCCCGCTTGTTCCGAGAATGATTACGATCATTGCTATGTACTGGCTTATTGGTGTTGCGGCTATCGTCATTACGATTATCCGCAAGGAGCCTGCGAAGACATATGGTTTCTTTAAGGATAAGATTCTTATTCAGATCGGAATAGGCATTGGCATAGCGGTTGCAATGTCTGTTGTCCTTACGCTTGTTCCGCACCTGGCAGGCTTTGGAGCATATTTTGATTCCGGCAACAGATATGAGTATTTCTGGCAATACATATTTGAATTTGCATACTGCATTTTGGGTGTCGGATTTGCTGAAGAGTATGTTTTTAGGGGCTTTATTTTCGGAAAGCTTCAGAAAATATGCAGGAATAATGTTCTGCCTATTATTTTGTCATCGGTTCTTTTCGGAATGTTCCATATATTCAATGGCAATATCTTCCAGGTCGTAATGACAGGCGGTATAGGCGCGTTATTCTGTTTCTGCAGGCTTAAGATCAAGAATTGCTCCACATTATCGCTCGTCATTGCTCACGGCGTATACGATGCCCTGATCACTGTGTGGGCGAATCTGTTACTTAAATAATTGAATTTTTGGAAATAAAAATGAATAAAGACTTATATTTCGAAAACGCTTATTTTGTCATAGGCACTTCATATGCTGGCAAATCCACCATGGTCAAGGAACTTGCGAAAAAGCATGATGGAATTGCATGTGAAGAAAACTATCACGACAATTATCCGGGAGAGCTTGATTCAAAGGAGTTCCCGTGTCTGACTTATACCAGAGATCTTGTTGACTGGCACGTTTTTATCAGAAGGTCACCGCAGGAATACAAAGACTGGATCGACGGAGCAAAGAAAGAGTGCGAGATATTGGAACTTCGAATGCTCCCCGATATCTGCAGCCAGGGAAAGCCGGTATTCGTTGACACTAATATCGGTATTGAAACACTGAAGAAAATCGCCCCGATGAACCACACTGTAGTTCTGCTTTCAGATCCGAAGATCAGTATCAGCAGATTTTTCGACAGACCCGATCCGGAGAAACAGTTCCTCTACCAATTGATGCTGGAAGAACCTGAACCTGAGAAAGCGTTGGAAAACTACAGGCAGGGGCTGGAACTTATCTGTTCACAGGAATCTTACGATGAACTGCTTTATTCAGGCTTCAGCGTTATCCACCGTGATGACAGCAGAAGCATTGAACAGACATTGGCTCTGGTGGAAGAAGCATTGGGGTTGTGAGCTTAAGCGCGCTTGATCCAGTCGCCTTTTTCATTCAAATAATAATATTCAGACGAGACCATTATTCCGAGAATATATATATCGCGTCTGAATGAGGGTGCCCTTTGAATAGGAACGACAACAACCGCATGTTTGCTTCCGTCAGGACCATAATCATCTCTGATCTCATACAGCGGAAGTAAAGGTGAGGTTATATTTACATAATCTCTGTCTACATGCTTGAAGGGAATCGTTGCCATACAAATGAATGCAACAATGATAACCACCGGCGTGATTATCTTTGCTGTTTTGCATTTTGCTTTTCTAACAACCATTTTGCGGTACCCTCCATGAACTAAATTTATTATACTAGACACAGTTTAACTTTAAACTCTTAGGGGGAAAATATGGATACATTTTCAGAAGCATTATTAAGTGGGAAGACAAACAGGATCCCAGATGAATTCGACTGGTTCGCACCGTTGCTTGGTGACTGGGACTGCGACTATTACGATGAGTATGTCAAAGGTGAAAAGCGCCACGTAAAAGGTGAGTGGATCTTCAGACGTGTATTGGAAGGCTCAGGTGTTCAGGACATTTTCATCTTTCCTTCCAGAGCAACAAAGGAAGAGCATCCCGAGCCCGACGGTGAATACGGTTCTTCTCTTCGTATCTTCAACAGGGATACTGAGAGTTATGACGTTTGCTACACATGCACCGGAATAATGAAGAGGCTGAATTTCAAAAAGGACGGCGATAAGCTTGCAGGCAAGGTCCTGGATGAAGAGAGCACATATTGGATCTTTTCCGACATAACCGAGAACAGTTTCCATTGGGAATATATTATGAATAAGCCTGACGGTTCACGCGATCTCGTCTGCGAGATATTCGCGAAAAGGATAGCTTAACTTGCTGTCATAGGGGATTTTAGATGATTGAGAAAATATTAGAAACAGAATCCGGAAATGTTCATTATTGGATATCCGACCAGATCGATTGTGGCAGGAGAACAATATTCTTTCTGCACGGACTGACGGCCAGCCACGATCTTTTTGTTAAGCAGATAGAGTATTTCGAAGGAAAATATAATGTCATCGCGTGGGATGCTCCTGCACATGGTGCGTCGCGTCCGTATAAAGATTTCTCTTATGAGAAAGCTGCGATCGCAGCTGCAGAAATACTGTCAGAAAACAAGGTCGATGGCGCAGTCTTTGTCGGCCAGTCGATGGGCGGCTTTATCTCGCAGTCTGTGATAAAGAGATTTCCTGAGCTTGTAAAAGGCTTTGTCTCAATAGACAGCACGCCTTTTGGTGAGAAGTATTATTCCAAATCCGACAAATGGTGGCTCAGGCAGATCGAGTGGATGTCCAATTTATATCCTGATAAGTCTTTGCGCAAGGCTGTGGCCAAGCAGATTACCCGTACAGAGAGATCTTATCAGAATATGCTTCAGATGCATTCTTACTACGATAAGAAAGAGCTGTGTCACCTGCTTGGCATTGGATTTGCAGGCTTCCTTGAAGACAACAGTGACATTAAGATCAATTGTCCTGTAATGCTTATCGTCGGCGAAGAAGAAAGTACCGGCAAGGTGAAGCAATATAATGCGCAGTGGGCTGAAGACTTAGGCGTCCCGATCACATGGATCAAAGGTGCCGCGCACAATTCCAATGACGATCAGCCTGAATTAGTTAATGAGCAGATTGAGAAGTTTATGGAGCAGATCTTTCCAGATATTTTAGATAACGCCAAGGTGCTTTTCTACACACCAAAAGGCGACTATGGCAATCTGTTTTATGACGATGGAACTGTGGCTGCGCATTTCGAGTATTTGGCAATATGCAAATATGAGAAGGACAATAGTTTTTATCTCTTCATGTGCAACGAAAACCGCGAAGTGGAGACCGATGAACTGTGGCCTTCGATAGAGGAATGCATGCGTTATAGACCTGCAGGAGATAACAGCGGTGACATCAAGTGGCTAAGCAAAACTGATGACACGTATTCCAACTATATGATGGCTGTGGAAGTCACGTTCTTCTCCGGTGGGCGAAAGACTCTTCCTGCTGCAGGTTACAGGCCTGATTCAGTGTTTGAAGGCTATAATGAGAGTGATCCATGGGGCATATATTTTGTGGAGCTTGAAGCCGACAGTTTTGATAAGCCTATGCCTGCCAAGATCAGATTCTCCATGCAGACTTATCATTACCATCAGGTAAAAGTTGGCCAGCACTTTACGATTATGGAAGGTCCAGTGAAAGTAGGCGAGGGCAGGATCGTCGAATTCCTGATCGATTAAGTGCGCGAAAATGAATACTATAGAAACGAGTTTTTGATATGAAAAAGATCCTTATTACGGGCGGAACAACATTTGTAAGCAAGTATGCTGCAGGATATTTTGCAGAGCGCGGATACGATGTATCCGTACTTAACCGTGGCACCAAAACGCAGGTTCCTGGCGTTAACCTGATCAAGTGCGACAGGCATGAACTTGGAGATCTTTTAAAGTCGCAGTCCTTTGACGCGGTGCTTGATATCACATCTTATAATGCAAATGATATTAGCGATCTTCTGGATGGGCTCGGCTCCTTTGGAACTTATATTTTTATCAGCTCCAGTGCTGTCTATCCTGAGACCGGAACACAGCCTTTCAAAGAAGATAATGAACTTGCCGAGAACAAATTCTGGGGCAGGTACGGCACGGATAAGATCGCTGCAGAAAAGGCGCTGCTTGCGCGCGTGCCTGATGCGTACATCTTAAGACCGCCTTATCTCTACGGACCAATGAACAACGTTTACCGCGAAGCTTTTGTTTTCGACTGCGCGCGCAAAGACCGCAAATTCTATCTTCCCGGCGACGGCAGCATGAAGCTCCAGTTCTTCCACGTCGATGACCTCTGCAGGCTGATGGAGATCATAGTCTGCGATAAGCCTGAAGACCACATTATGAATGTCGGAAATGCTGACGCAATATCTGTTAAGGAGTGGGTCACGGACTGCTACGAATGCATCGGCAAGAAACCTGAATTCGTTAATGTTACGGCTGATATCGAGCAGAGGCTTTATTTCAGTTTTTATAACTATGAATACTATCTTGACGTTGGCAGGATGCTTAAATATCTGCCTGAAACTATGGACATTAGATCAGGTCTTTCCACGTGTGCGCTGTGGTATGATGGGAACGAATCCGAAGTAAGAAAGAAACCGATGATGGAATTCATTGATAAGAATCTTGTTTGATCAGGATTCATTTCCGAGGGGACAATAAGGAGGGTTACGATGGCGGTGCTAAGGTGTATCTGCAGGAACTGCGGTTCTCTTATAACTTTTGATGACAGCAGTGAGAGCTGCGAATGTTTCTTCTGTCACAGTGTTTTCACGAGGGAAGAAGCAGAGGCGATGATCGAGGGTGCAGATAACACCGGCATGAGTTACTGCGGTAATGAAAATAATGCCAGAATTATTGAAGAGCACGATGTTGATGAACCCAAGGAAAATGTTGTTGCCGGAATTGTAGGTGCGGTGATCTTTGCACTTGCAGGCGGCGTCCTGTGGTTCATTCTTTACCAGGTAGGTTTTTTCTCTGCATTAAGCGGCGTTGTAGGCACTGTCTGTGCCAACATAGGTTACAGGCTTTTTGCCCGCAAAGAGAGCCTGAAGGGCGCGATAATATCTGTTGTGGCAGCGGTCCTCGCGATCCTGATCGCATGGTATATGTGCCTGTCGCTTGACTGCTATAACGCCTTCAAAGACTGGTTCGCCAGCGGTCAGATAAATTACACGATCACATTTGCGCAGGCTGTAAGGATCGCATACAGGTTCCTTGCAGAACCCGAGATCGCAGGACCTTATTTTGGCGACCTTGCCATCGGATTACTTCTCTGCGTAGTAGGTGCATTCAGATTCGTTGCAAACAGTATCAAGAGTTACAGGAAGGAACATGCCTGATCTATCTTTTTAACATTAAGATTGCCGTGCAGTTTTAAGGTTATCTTAATGTTCGGATAATTCTTGGGAAAGAATCACAGGTTAGAATAAAACCATCAAAGCAACACCCTCTCATTACAGCAATCTAACCCGTTGCTATGGCGGTGCCCCGAAAGGAGTACCGCCTTTTCTTATTGCAGCAAATTATTAGCCTAATACAGCTTCTATCTCAGCATTTATTTCTTCCGGGGATCGGCTGCTGGTTGGTGTTGTCTCTTTGTACCTGCTGTTTTTCTGGCTTTCACGCCAAGGCTTCAGGAGATCTTCGGCATCGTTCCAGCCTTTCATATCGATTGGCCGTACGGTGGTTGTCGTAGTATCAGGCTCTATTTCATCCAGATCCAGGCACATACCTACCTGGTATAGTGAATAATAACAGAAGGCAACGAATAGAATGAAGACCCCCAAAACTATTAAAAATGCTGTTAAGCAGCCGTTAGTCTTTTTCTTTTCCTCTTCCATCTTAGTTACCCTCCATGAAGTTTTCCATCTGAATTGATTCGATCGCGCTCATTGGCTGGTTTTGGCTGTTGATCATATCCATTGTGTCTTTATCGATGTCGTTCCAGCCTTCAGTTACGATTGATTCTTCAGGAACTTCCAGGATCCCGTAATCCTGCGCCAGTTTGAGCATCTGGAACGCTGATATCAGGAGCGCGATTATAAAAAGCAAGGCTCCGGCAAGGATCACCAGAAGGATCCTGAACTTATTGCTGGGTTTTCTCCTTATTTTCTTATCTGCCGTCATTGTCCTTGCCCTCCTTGTTGTTCCCTGTTGCTGATATACTACATCGCTGGTTATTGAAAGTCAATGACTTTTTATCGTAATTCGATATATTTTTCCCGAGAAACGCAAAAGATGGGCAGGCAAATCATCAGCCCTGTTTATATTAAATAATGGCATTTGTCTGATATAATTACTTAAGTGTTTTACGATTTGCGGAAATCGGCGGAAATCTTTTTAAAGAGAGGACCTGTATGTACAATTTATTTATCAACACAGGAAAAGAACTTGGCCACATCAATCCCGAGATCCAGGGACATTTCTCTGAGCACTTGGGCAGATGTATCTACGAAGGTGTCTATGTCGGAGAGAATTCCGATATTCCCAACACCAACGGTATGCGTAATGACGTTGTCGAAGCGCTCAAGGAGATGAAGATCCCCGTTCTCCGCTGGCCGGGCGGATGCTTTGCCGACGAATATCACTGGAAGGACGGCATCGGTCCCAAGGAATCCCGTAAGAAGATGGTCAATACCAACTGGGGCGGCGTTACTGAAGACAACAGCTTCGGTACTCACGAGTTCATGGAACTCGCAGAGCAGCTCGGTTGCAAGACATATGTTAACGGCAACGTCGGAAGCGGCACTGTCCGCGAGATGAGCGAATGGGTCGAGTACATGACCTTTGACGGCGTATCTCCGATGGCAGACCTCAGAAGAGCTAACGGCAGGGAGAAGCCCTGGACGGTCGACTATTTCGCAGTCGGCAACGAGACATGGGGCTGCGGCGGAAACATGGTCCCCGAGTACTACGCAAACCTCTACAAGCACTATCAGTCTTTCGTTAAGCAGTACAATCCCGACAAGAAGATCAAGAAACTTGCGGTAGGCCCTACCGATAAGGACTATAACTGGACCGAGACAATGCTCCACGAGTGCTTCAGACAGCAGGGTTCATTCCCTCAGAACTTCGGCTACATGGACGGCCTCACGCTCCATTATTACACGATCCCTTACGACTGGGATCACAAGGGTTCTGCCACCAAATTCAGTGACAAAGAGTGGTATATGACGCTCGCGAAAACTTTCGCTATGGAGGAATTCATCGAGAAGCATTCCGCCATCATGGACAGATACGATCCTGACTGCAGGATCGGCCTCATGGTTGACGAATGGGGCACATGGTATGACGTTGAGGAAGGCACCAATCCGGGATTCCTTTATCAGCAGAACACCATCCGTGACGCTCTCATCGCATGCATCAACCTCAACATCTTCAACAAGCACTGCAAGCGTGTAAAGATGGCCAACATCGCCCAGCTCGTTAACGTCCTTCAGGCTGTAATCCTTACTGAAGGCGACAAGATGGTCAAGACACCTACGTACTATGCATTCAAGATGTTCAGCTGCCACCAGGACGGCGAACTTCTCGAGAGCTCCCTCAACAGCACAAAGATCGGTCTTGAAGACGAGTACATGGTACCGAACCTCCACGAGTCAGTATCCAAGGGCAAGGACGGCAAGATCCATATCACTTTGGGCAACCTCTCCTGCACAGATGCTTATGATGTCGCAAGCACTCTCATGGGTGCCGATATTAAGTCAGTCAAGGCAACAGTCCTTGCCGGCAAGATGGACGATCACAATACTTTCGATCAGCCGGATGTTGTTTTCGAGAAGGCGTTCGACGATATCAGCTTCGAAGGCGACAAGATCTCATTCAAGATCCCCGCTTCAAGCATTATGCATGTCGAAGTCGGGATCTGACGATGCCCAAGCCCTGCACGCGCTGCCTGCTGAAGGACTACAGCAAGGAAGTTTATGACAGGCTTATAACTGAGGGCCTTAAGGCGCTTCCTCCGGAGGATCTTGTGTCTGATGAAGTGACTTTCGCAAGGCTTGATATCTGTAAAGAGTGCGGAAAGCTCAACCAGGGCACGTGTCTTGCCTGCGGCTGCTATGTCGAGATCAGGGCGGCGCTGAAGACCGGGAAATGCCCGTATTCAAAATGGTAAAAATATGATGGCGGTGTCGTTTTAAAGGCGCCGCCTTTTTTGTTATGTGAAAGTGTATCTGAAACGGGGTATTTTTCGAGGTTTCAGATACAGCTGCGCTGAGGACGCTTGAGCAAAAATTGAAGTGTATAATTATTGCCCTAAAAAGTGCCCAATAATTATACAAAAACGGCTTTTTGTATAATTTCAGCCCCATTTTTGCATCAATAATTATACAGCGGCAGTTGGGCCATAAAGCGACGTGTAATTTTTCATCAAAAAAACGCCGAAAATTACACAAAAACGCGATTTTATGTAATTTTTGAAGTTTTTTAAGCCAAAAATTACACGCCTCAGCTTTGCCGCCTTGAGCGAGCAAGAACTGCAGATTATAAATCAAGCTTTCTGCCGCCGAGAACTCAAACACTGCAAATTATCAATCAAGTTTTATTTATGTTATATTGTCTTGTATGGAATAAGGAAAGGAAAAGATAATGGCAGTACTATGCAGTAATTGTGCAGGCAGACTTATATTCAATCCGGCTTCGCAGAAGCTGGAGTGTGCTAACTGCGGCGCGGGATTCAGGCCTGAAGAAGTCAGCGATATCACTGCCGATATTCACTCGAAGTATTACGACACAAGAGTCTATACATGCGGCCACTGCGGCGCTGAGGTCATTACGAGCGACTCGGAGTCTTCAACGTTCTGTGTGTATTGCGGCAATCCGGCGATCGTTTTCAGCAGAGTCTCGAAAGAATACAGGCCGGACGGCATCATACCTTTTAAGATCACAAAGCAGGAAGCGCTCACCAAGATCAGGAGCAAATTCGAGAATAATCCGATCGTTCCGAAGGAGATCGTAGGTTATTTCAAGCCCGAAAATATGCGCGGCATCTATGTTCCTTACTGGGTCATTAACGCTGATTATCAGGAAGCTGACTGGATAACCGGCACGGTAAAGCGCGGAAAGCATAGTGAGACAAGATACTATTCGAGGGCGGGAGATGTTCAGTTCAAGAATGTTCCCGTTGACGGCTCAAGGATCTTAAATGATGACGTCAGCATGAGGCTCGAGCCGTTCTATCTTGAGCAGGCCAAAGACTTCGACGAGGACTACCTCAACGGCTTTTATTCGAATACTTCTGACATGGATATTCTTGATCTCCGTGAATCGGCGTCGAAAAGATGCCATAAGCTTTTCGCTGACGAGGTGGTAAAGAGCATTCCGAAGAATGCGAGAAATGTAAAGATCAGGGACTCCATTTACTGGGCCGATATCCAGGATGATCCGATCTACATGATGTTCCCTGTGTGGTTCCTGACGTTCAAATATAATGGCAAGCCTTACACTGTGCTTGTTAACGGACAGACGGGGAAGGTGACGGGAACGCTTCCGTGGCTGCAAAAGAGGGTCTGGGGCATAGCGATCGCAACATTTATCCTGGTCATAGCATTCATCGTTGCACTGTTCTTTGTGATAAGGGGCGGCGCGGCACAGATAATTACTTTTTTCTGGGCAGCAGGTGCAAGCATGCTTCTTGCCACTTCAACTATAAGTTTTACCGTAGGATTCAATGGGCTTCGAAGGATATTGAAGAATCTTAAGCTTGCCCAGTCTGAAGCGATGTTTAATTTTGTAAAAAGGAGGCAGAGCTGATGGATGAAGCATTGAATTCACGTATTTTCATGATGTCCATAATGGGTGTTTTATTCCTGATCTTCACGGGTCTGTCTTTTGCTCTGCTTATCACGTACAAGATATTGAAGAAATACAGTGACATCGGCGATTCTTCGTGCGATATTAAAGAATATTCAAGAACAGGGATCCACTATAACCGCATGATCGATGATGCAGTTACGAATGAGAAGTATTTCCTGTTTGCAGACTACGGCGTTGATCCTTATGCTGAGAAGAAACACAACGTTCCTGAGGTACTTCTTAAGAACGCGGAAAAAGATAAACACATATTCGGGAATCGAGGTCAGGAGTGAAGATGAAAAAAGGCGTTATCTTTGATATGGACGGCACGGTCTGGGATTCATCCGAGAATGTTGCTAAATCGTGGACAGTTAAAGTTCAGGAAGCAGGTTTTACTGACAAAACAGTTACCCGTGAAGACATCCAGCGCAACATGGGAAAGCCGATGGACAAGATCGCAGATGACCTTTTCACATATACGGAAAAGGGTCCTGAGCGTGATGCTCTCCGCTATGCCTGCGAAGAATACGAGAATGAGTATCTGAGAGAGAATGGCGGCATCCTCTATGAGGGCGTTGTTGAGACCTGGGGTAAGCTCAAGGAGATGGGCTATCACATCTATATCGTAAGCAACTGCCAGGCAGGTTATATCGAGGCGTTCCTCGGGTATTTCGGCATCGCTTACGGCACGCCGGATGATCTGGTTGAGGACATCGAATGCTACGGAAATAACTTCCTGCAGAAGGATGAGAACATAAAGCTTCTGGCTGAGCGCAACGGGCTTACCGAAGCCTGCTATGTAGGCGATATCCAGAGCGACTACGATGCGACGGCAAAGGCCGGTTTCCTTTTTATTCATGCTAAATACGGTTTCGGCACGATCAACACCGAAGTGCCTGTTATTAACAGTTTTGACGAGCTTATTAAGGTTGTTCCTGAAGTAATCGGATAAGAAAGAGAGGACATGATTTATGCCTAAAGACGAGATTTCCATTCCACCTATCCTCAAGATTGAAAGAGGCGTTACAGCCAACATCGGCGAGTACTTGAAAGATGCCGGCTTTGAGCAGGTCGTTATCCTTTTCGGCAACGGACTTACATCGATGTTCGGTGACATTGTTTTCGGATCTTTCGAAAAGGCGGGCGTCAAGGTACTGCACCACCAGGAGATGGATACAGTTGACTTTAACGACATAACAGAGCTTGCCTTCGAGCTTCCGAACAAGACACAGGCGGTCATCGGCATGGGCGGCGGCAAGGTAATCGACGCGGCTAAATACATCGGTTATGTGCTGCGCATTCCTTTCATCAGCGTTCCGACTTCATCTTCGTCTGACGGGTTCTCGAGCTCGTCTGCATCGCTCATAGTTGACGGCCACAGGAAATCCCTTCCCGCGAAGATGGCATACGGCATCCTTGTCGACACAGACGTCATCAAGAGCGCGCCTGTGAGATTCCTCTATTCAGGCGTAGGTGACATGGTCGCTAAGATCCAGTCGACTTACGACTGGCAGCATGAGGAAGATTTGGGCTATGACGAAGTAAACGATTTTGCCTTCATGGTCGCGAAAAAAGCCGTCAATTCATTCGTCAGAACACCTTTCGAATCCATGGAGGAAGACCTGTTCCTGAAAGAACTTTTGGATTCCCTTGCAATGAGCGGCGTCGCTAATGAGATCGCCGGATCTTCTGCTCCGACATCCGGAAGCGAGCACCTGATCTCACATGCTCTGGATTCATTCCTTGAGCGCCCCCAGCTTCACGGCGTTCAGGTCGGTATCGCAACTTACATCATGTGCAAGATCTGCGACCACCGCTGGAAGAGGGTAGATACGATCTTTACAAAGACCGGTTTCTGGGACTATTGCGCGACGCTCGATCTCAAGGCTGAGGATTATGCGAAGGCGATCGATATGGCACCTTCAATTAAGCCCCACCGCCACACCTATCTGCACGAGGAGAAGTACAGGGAGATGGCAAAGGCTCTTCTTACTACAGACGATAAACTGAAGGACATCCTGAAGGCATAAAATGAGACTGGCAACGCTATCTGAGAAAGAGATAATCATAACGCTTATTGCGCTCGCGCTTCTTTTGCTTTTTGCGTTCTGCTTCGGAACTTTGATGGAGAAGATCAAGGGACCGCGCGTGGTAGGCGAGATATTAGGCGGCATGATACTCGGCGGAAGCTGTCTGTTCATTCTGTTTCCGTCGTTTGCGGAACAAGTCTTTTTTGCTTATCCCGAAGAAGGCAAAGTCCTTAATATCTTCTATCAGTTGGGCCTAATATTCCTGATGTTCCTGTCAGGCTACAACACTGATATCAAAGTTGATAAGACAAATGCGAAAACGATCAGCCTCGTCTTCATTGGCGCGACTATCCTTCCGATGGCAGGAAGCATTCCTTTCTTCGGAATGTTCAAAGAGCACTTCATAGGAAGCATCAATAACGATGCGGCGTATTGTCTGGTTTTCGCGATCGGCGTAGCGATCACATCGATTCCCGTAATATCGAAGATCTTCTTTGATATGGGCATCATGAACACGAAGTTCTCGAACACGGTCCTTACCGTATCGACGTTCCAGGATCTGTGCTTGTGGATACTTCTTAATGTGGCTACGAAGATCGCGCAGTCAGGCGAGATAAAGCTCGTCGAGATGATCGTCATCGTTCTTGTAACTATCGGCATCTTTGTTGCCATCGCGCTGATATCCAGATTCATTAAGCAGATAAAGAGCGAGTGGAAGCCCGTGACATTCTATTCGCTCAGTTTTGTTGCGCTCCTTATGACGTGCGGACTGCTTTATATCTTAGGCATCAACATCATGTATTCGGCGTTTGTCGTCGGCTATCTTATCAAGGCAGTATTCGGTACGGAAGAGACCACGAAGAACCGCATGCATTCATTAGAGCAGATTGCGTTCTCGTTCTTTATTCCGGTCTATTTTGCATTGGTCGGGATCCAGCTTAATGTCATTCACGATTTCTCGATAACGAGATTCCTTTTGTTCTTCGCAATCGCATTCGGTCTTGAGTTTATTGGCACGTGGCTCCTGCTCCTGCCGTCCGGACTTAAGATGGGCACCAGACTTAACTTTGCGATCACCATGAATGCAAGAGGGGGCCCGGGCATCGTACTTGCCACGGTCGCATATTCTTATAACATCATCAGTCTGGAGTTCTTTACGGTCCTGATCCTTACGACGATGCTCTCTTCCATGATCGCGGGCTACTATCTGAGGCTTCAGCAGAAGAAAGATGCTAAAGTCTTCAATGAGTTATAATCTTAACTGACACTTAAATGGGGATAACTTTCTGACAGGGGAGGAATGGAAGATGGCAGATCACTATTCGGATTATCTTAAGAAGTCTGTGACTGTATCAGACCTTGTTTTCGACAAGGTTCAGGAGAGTGACAAAGAAGTGATAAAGCAGATCAGGAAAGCGCATATCAAGTCCAATATTGTATACATAATCCTTCTTGGTATCGCGTGCCTGGCGTGCTCATGGTACTTCATAAATTTCTGCCTCCTGCCAATCGACAACATAGTATATGAGATCATCTCATTGGGCGCGTTCGGTGCTGCCATTTTCATTACCGGATATATCATTTTCGGATACTTCAGAGGCATCAAAGAGATAAGAAGAGGCGTCGTGCTTGCATCTTCCAGAGAGCAGGAAAACAAGGACGGCAGGAACTCTTCATATCAGTTCGTATTCGATATCTATTTTGAAGACCGCGATGAGACCCTGATGAGCTTTACCGTGGATAAGGAAGTCTCATCTGTGGTGCAGCCCGGCGACGGCGTGATAGTTGCAAAGTGCGGCCGGAAGACGATAAAGGTCTTCGAAGATCCTGACAGAAAAGGCGTCATGGACGTAAGCAGGATCAGATCAGGAATCAGATAATGGAGGATAAAATGGATATTACATACCGTAAACTGGGTCAGGATGATCTGGATACGTTTATCTCGATGCGCATCACGCAGCTGAGGGAAGAGGGCGCGACCGAAGACATCGACCTGGTGCCTGCTCTAAAGGATTACTATCTGCGCCATTTAGCAGACGGCACGTTCGTGTCCTGGCTCGCTTTTGACGGCGAAAAGATAATCGGCACGAGCGGCATGTCCTTTGTTGAGAAGCCGCCGTATTTCAGCTGCCCTACAGGCAGGATAGGCTTGTTGTCGAGCATGTTTACCGACCCTTCCTACAGACGCATGGGTATCGCCAAAGAACTTCTTCACCGCGTAGTTGAGGAAGCAAGAGCTTATGGCTGCGGATGCGTGCAGATCACGGCTTCCGACATGGGCGTCAAGCTGTATACTGCATACGGGTTCAAGCACAATGGCAACTTTATGCAGTTCAATTTCTGAGGTAAGTAAATGAAGAAAAAAGTCTTCGCGGTAATTGCTTTGTTTATGTGCGTGTTCCTTTTCGCGGGCTGCGCAGATAAGGGCATTCAGGGCAAATGGGAACTCTATGAAGAAATAGAGAGCGACGGCAACAAGATCAGCAAGAAAGAACTTGAAGATATGCGCATCAACGAGATCTACGTGATCGAAGGCGATGCGGTCCATTACACATGCTCCATTCCGGGTGCATCCAAGGACATTAAGTTCGATATGAAGCTGACTGATAAAGGTGACAACAGATACGAATTTAAGTTAACCGATAAGATAACTTTTGCGTCTGCAGAGGTCAGCGGCAATTACATGACCTATTACACCGGCGAAGCCCCGAACATGACCAAGATGGTCTTTAAGCGCTCGAAATAAAGGATCAAGAATATGGAACAAACTGTAAGCAACAGGAAAAGATACGCTTTTGCAGCTCTGATAACGGCAGCATTATTTGCCGTGCAGTATCTTTCAAGCTACCTGGCGTGGTATGCTGCATGCCGGATAGATTTCTCTTCTTTTGATAAAGAAAACCTTTTTGCTCGCTTGTCTGTCCATCACATACTCCAGATGCTCTTTGCACTCTTACTGATCTTCATTCTCGTTAAAACGAAGAAAGCAGAAGGCTTCAAACTCGCCCCGAAGTATGACCCTAAAGGCATTAAATACACACTTATCTTCTGC
>JAEFBC010000276.1 GCA_016292155.1 Saccharofermentans sp.
AGAGTAAAGGTTATGGAAACAAGACCTCTGTCAAAGGACAAGAGATGGAGACTTCTTGAGATCGTTAAGAAGGCTCGTTAGTCTTCAAGCCGATAGAAATTTGGAAAGGAGTATCATACAATGGTACAGACAGAGACCAGACTCAAGGTAGCTGACAATACCGGCGCAAAGGAATTACTTTGCATCCGCGTAATGGGCGGCTCAACCAGAAGATATGCAGGCGTTGGCGATATCATCGTTGCATCTGTCAAGGATGCTACACCGGGCGGCGTTGTTAAGAAGGGTGATGTTGTTAAGGCAGTTGTAGTTCGCACAAAGAGGGAAATCCGCCGTAAGGACGGTTCTTACATTCGCTTTGACGAGAATGCAGCAGTTATTATCAAGGACGACAACAACCCCAAGGGAACCCGTATTTTCGGACCTGTAGCCAGAGAGTTAAGAGAGAAGCAGTTCATGAAGATCGTTTCTCTTGCTCCTGAAGTATTATAGGAGGACGTCTAAAATGTCAATGTTAAAGATTAAGAAAGGTGATACCGTTAAGGTCATCACCGGTAAGGATAAGGGCAAGGAAGGCAAGGTTATTAAGGCCGACGAGAAGAAAGTCATCGTTGAAGGCGTTAACAACATTACAAAGCATTCCAAGGCCAATCAGGCAAATCCTAAGGGTGGCATCATCCACGAGGAAGCAGCTATCGATGTTTCCAACGTAATGTATGTACACAAGGGAAAGGCTACAAGAATCGGTTTCAAAACAGTTGACGGCAAGAACGGATCCAAGAAGGTTCGTGTTGCAAAGTCTACAGGCGATGTAATCGACTAATTCTAAGAGAGGAGGTCAAAAATTTTGGCTCGTTTAAAAGAAACATACAAAAAAGAGATCGCTCCGGCTATGCAGAAGAAGTTTGGTTACAAGAACGTAATGCAGATTCCGAAGCTTGACAAGATTGTCATCAATATGGGTGTCGGTGATGCAAAAGAAAATGCTAAGGCACTCGAGTCAGCCGTTAAGGATCTTGAATCCATTTCAGGTCAGAAGGCTGTTATCACAAAGGCTAAGAAGTCCATCGCTAACTTCAAGATCAGAGAGGGACTTGCCATCGGTTGTAAGGTTACTCTTCGCGGCGAGAAGATGTATGAGTTCGCAGATCGTCTCATCAACCTCTCTCTTCCTCGAGTACGTGACTTCAGAGGCGTAAATCCCAATGCTTTTGACGGCAGAGGAAACTATGCACTTGGTATCAAGGAGCAGCTTATCTTCCCCGAAATCGAGTACGATAAGGTAGACAAGGTTCGCGGTATGGATATCATCTTCGTTACAACAGCTAAGAGCGACGAAGAAGCTCGCGAGTTACTTACACAGTTCGGTATGCCTTTTGCAAAATAAGGCGGTCCATTAGGAGGAAAAATAAATGGCAAAGACTTCCATGAAGTTAAAACAGCAGCGCAAGCCCAAGTTTTCCACTCAGGCTTACACACGTTGCAAGATTTGCGGTCGTCCTCATGCATTTTTACGTAAGTACGGAATCTGCAGAATCTGCTTCCGTGAGCTTGCATACAAGGGCGAAATCCCGGGTGTAAAGAAGGCATCCTGGTAGGAGACAAAGGCATACAGGCCTTGGTCAAAGAGCATTGCGATAAGCAGACTAAAAGTCTTTACTTCGCAATTAGGCAATATTTAAGGAGGAAATTTCATTATGGCAATGAGCGATCCGATTGCAGATATGCTTACGAGAATTCGTAACGCAAACACTGCAAAGCACGATACTGTTGATGTACCTTCTTCAAAGATGAAGCTTGCAATCGCTGACATCCTTGTTAAGGAAGGCTACATTAAGAGCTATGAAGTTACAGAGAACGGTGCTGCAAAGACCATCGTTATCACATTGAAGTATGGTAAGGACAAGAACGAAAAGGTAATTACCGGATTAAAGAGAATCTCTAAGCCCGGTCTTCGTGTTTACGCAAGTAAGGACGAGCTTCCTAAGGTTCTTGGCGGACTGGGTACTGCTATCATCTCCACCAACAAGGGCGTTATCACCGATAAGGAAGCACGTTCCCTTAACGTAGGCGGCGAAGTTTTAGCATTCATCTGGTAATCAGAGACATAGAATATTAGGAGGTACGGGCATGTCACGTATAGGTAAGATGCCAATCGCCATTCCTGCAGGTGTTACTGTAAGTGTGGCAGAAAATAATAAGGTTACCGTTAAGGGACCTAAGGGAACTCTTGAGAGAGTTCTCCATGAAGCAATGATAATCAAGGTTGAGGGTAACGAAGTTACCGTTTCCAGACCCAATGACTTAAAGCTTATGAAGTCTTTACACGGTCTCACAAGAACTCTCATCCACAACATGATCGTTGGCGTAACAGAGGGCTATTCCAAGACTCTTGAAGTTAACGGTACAGGTTATAGAGCAGCAAAGTCCGGCAAGGAGCTCACTCTTACGCTCGGATATTCTCATCCTGTTATCATGATCGATCCCGAAGGCATCGAGACAACACTCGATGGCGCTAACAAGATCATTGTTAAGGGTATCGACAAGGAAAAAGTTGGTCAGTACGCAGCCGAGATCAGAGGCAAGAGAGGACCTGAACCTTATAAGGGCAAGGGAATCAAGTATGATACAGAAGTTATCAGACGTAAGGCCGGTAAGACAGGTAAGAAGTAAGAGAGGAGAAAATAGAAAATGGTAAGCAAAGAATCAAGAAGTGAAATTCGTGCTAAAAAGCACCTGAAGATCCGTAATCGTTTCTCCGGTACACCTGAAAGACCCAGACTCGCTGTATTCAGAAGCAACAAGCATATGTATGCTCAGATCATCGATGATGTTGCACAGAAGACACTTGTAGCAGCATCCACCGTTGAGAAGGAAGTAAAGGCTGAGCTTGAGAACACAGATGATGTCGCAGCAGCAGCTTACTTAGGAACTGTTATTGCTAAGCGTGCTCTTGAGAAGAACATCAAAGAGGTCGTTTTCGACCGCGGCGGTTTCCTTTATCAGGGCAAGATCAAGGCATTGGCTGAGTCCGCAAGAGAAGCAGGACTCGATTTCTAAGTAGGAGGAAAAACGATGAGAGAAAACATTGAT
>JAEFBC010000277.1 GCA_016292155.1 Saccharofermentans sp.
GCCTGCATGCTCGTTATTGAGGAATAAGGAAATATGGCAGACGGAAAGCAGTGGTACAACAATCCGAATGAACCCGCTAAGAGAAAAGTCAGCGGTAATCCGGCGCGCCCTGTAAACAAGTCAGGAAAGCCTGCAGTTAAACCAACAGGAAAAAGACCTGTTCAGCCCGGTAAGCCTGTGGCAAGACCTGACGGCAGCCGCGTTGTGCTTAAGAAGGGCGGCATAAGCCATCCTTCCGGAAATCCCGCTGATAAGAGGTTCCGTGTCCAGCCCGGCAGGAATCCCCGGAAAGTCGTAAATAATCACGGAAGTGCTCCATCTACCGGCAGCATTATCCCGGATATTGATATCACGGGTAAGCCCGTAACATCTGATCCCAAGGTCAGAGTCAATCCTTCTTCAAGACGTCCCATGACCGCCAAGGAGAGGGCAAAAGCAAGAGAACAGCAGAAGATCTTAGCTGCCCAGAAGCGTAAGGAAGAAGCCAGAAACAAAGAGCAGGCGAAGATCGAGAGAAATGCATATCTCCGTAAGAATCCTTCACAGAAGAGTGCAGAGAGCAGAGCCATAAGAAACGGCGTGCTCGCTGCAGTGGTTGTTGCTTCTGCTCTGTTCGTGCTGGCATTCGTGGTTCACCACCTTTACGACTATATTGCCGAGAAGCCTAACTTCTCGTTCGTAACCATGGGTGCGGTTGAGCATACGATCGGCGCCAAGGCACTCGTCGTAAGAGATGAGGACATCATCAGCAGTGAGAATGCCGGTGAACTCGTAACACAGATCACAGAAGGCTCCAGAGTCGCTAAAGGACAGGAGCTCGCCATCGTCGTACCTGAAGATATGAAAAATGTCGTTCAGTCTCTGAGAAACGTCCAGTCACAGATCTCAGACGTCCAGCAGGAACTTATCCTCTCGGGCGGTTCGGCTGAAGCGGAGGTCATCTACAGGAACTATAACAAAAACCTGTCTGCGATCCTTGATTCCGTCAGGTTCGACGCCATGAGCGGAAATATCAGCAACCTCGCATCCTACAGCTCATCAGTTAACGTTATCCTCGACGAGAGGGAAGACGAGATGAGTAAGATCAAGTTCGTCGACGAGCGTATCTCGGTCTTAAGGAGTGACGAAGCTGTTTACGAGGCACAGCTCGAAAAGTATGCGACCAAAGTAAATGCTCACAGACCGGGTATCGTATCCTTCAGACTGGACGGCAAAGAAACTGCCCTTAACTATAAGGAGTTCCTTACGATGCCTGCAGCTGAGGTCAAGGCTCATATCAACAACTCCGTCGGTGCGATCTCATCAGACCTCACGATCGACGCGGAATCTCCTGTCGTAAGGATCGCGCAGAATGAGAGCCAGTATCTGGCAGTATATCTTTCCAACAACGATGCAACGTTATCTGACTTCGCTGTCGGAACGCTCCATGACATCAATATCCGTACCGAAGGTATCTCCATTGACGACTGCAAGGTCGTAAGATGTGAGAATGACGCATCCGGCATGCTTATCACTTTCGAGACAGCAAGAGCCGTTGAGTCACTTCTGGACTTAAGAACAGTCGACATCGAGATCGTTATCAATGAGACAGACGGTATGAAGATAGCTGTCTCTAGCCTTGTAAACGAGACTTACGCTCCGAAGGGCACCCCCTGCTTTGCCGTATATCTTGCACCTTCTGCGAATGCGAGCGTTGATACATTTGGTGATGAGGCGATGTTCAATATCAATATCGTTCCTAACGCAAAGACTGATGAAGCCGGAAACAGCGTTGAGCAGCAGAGCACATCTGTCGGAGGCTGTACGGTGGTCTATAAGGAAGTCCTGGCTGACGGAGGCATCCTCGTCGCGTTCTCGACACCTAATGACTATGCTAACCTTAAGAAGCTCGACAGGCTCTATACGGCAGGCTACAAGGCAACATTCGTCAATGCGTCTTCAGGTCTCGGAATCACCTCAGAGAAGATCGTCGTTTCCGACTTCTCAGGTATGGCTTCCGTATACACGAACAACCAGGGCTTCGTTGAAGAAGTAAGAGTAATCCTGCTCGATAACGACAGAGAGTTTGCGATCATCAACAAGGCCGGCAAGTCATCTGTTCCGAATCTGAATACTGTAATCATTACAAATCCTAAGACTGTAAAGCCGGGAGATAAGGTCGGTTAAAATGGAGTACGATTTCACAGAAGATCTTAAGAAAAAGATCTCAGACAATATAATGTCCGTTAAACAATCTATAGAAGAGGCAGAGGTTCTCGCGGGAAGAGAGAAGGGCAGCGTTACCCTGATTGGTGTAACAAAAGTGTTCCCTGTCGAGTACGCGGAAGCTGCTGCCGTATCCGGACTTATAGATCTCGGTGAGAACCGTGTCCAGGAACTGGTTCCCAAGGTCGAGAGATTTTCGAGCCTTGCCCTTGATGTTAACTGGCATCTTATAGGCACATTACAGAAAAATAAGGTTAAGTACATTATAGGAAAGACAGATCTTATTCATTCCGTAAACACTGTTGAACTTGCAGAAGAGATATCCAAGAGGTCTGAAAGTAACAATGTTACTACCTCTATATTGTTACAGGCCAATGTTTCAGGCGAAGAGAGCAAGCACGGCTTTGCTCCGCATGAGTTAAAGCCTGCAATAGATAAGATAATGGCAATGCCTTCTATTAAAGTATGCGGCCTTATGACAATGGCTCCTATTGAGGAGTATGAAGGACAGGCTAGAGAAGTCTTTGCTAAAACGCGCGTAATATATGAGGATCTTAAGAGCTATACGGGCCTTGAGTCCTTTAATGTTTTGTCTATGGGAATGAGCCAGGATTACAGAAGCGCTATTTTAGAGGGATCCACACATATAAGGATCGGCACGGCAATATTCGGTAACAGAGCCGAATATAAGCCTGTGTAACATTGTTCGGTAAAATATCTCTGATATTTGTTACATTTTGTAATAAAACCCCGTTTTAAGTTACCTTCTTGTGTCATATTGACCAAAACTATTGAGGCGAAAATCAAAGTTCGTTAATATCCGAAGTATCTTATATGAATGTCCTTGGTCGGGCGAATTTTTAAGGAGGAAAAACAAATGGGCACTTTTAACGTTAAGAATTTCTTCGGCAGCATGTTCACACCTGTAGAAGATGAGATGGAAGAAAACTATTACGGTGAGGAAGAGGGCTACATTGAAGAAGATGCATACGAGCAGGAGCCTATTGCAGAGGAGACTTACTATGAGGAGCCTCGCACCTTCGTTCAGGAGCAGCCCGCAGTTACTACACCGGTAATGCAGCACAACGCAACAGTCATAATGCTCACACCTTATGACATCAGAACAAGCCAGATCGTTTGCGATCACATCCGTGAAGGCCACATCGTAATCTGCAACCTCACAAACACTGATA
>JAEFBC010000278.1 GCA_016292155.1 Saccharofermentans sp.
AAAGACGCTGTCAGACAACGTGACGAAGAGATCGAGCAGCTCAAAAAAGAGATCGCAGAGCTTGAAGCAAAGGCTAAGATCACTGAGATCAAAGCACCTGCTGACGGTATGGTCTACAACATCAGTGTTAACGCCGGAGACTTGCTTACAGACAAGGGCGTCATCGGCTACATCATTCCTGAGACTGATGCTGTTTATACTTGTACATTTGCTTTCGAGACTAATGTTGCCCAGAACATCTGGGCAGGCCAGACTCTTGAGATCACAAGCGGATACGCTGAAAGCTGCACCGTTATCTCCAAGAAGCCCAACCCGGATAATCCGAGAGAAGAGACTCTTGTAAAGTGCAGAGTAGATACACAGACAGCATGGCCCGGAGAAGAGATCATCGTTAATGCCGGAAGAGGCAACGACAACTATAAGTGCGTTGTACCTGCAGGTGCTGTAAACGAGGATAACGGCGGATATTTCGTTTATGCGATCATCGGATCCTCCACTCCTCTCGGTGACAAGTATGTTGTTAAGAGAGTAGATGTTTCTATCCAGAAAACTGATGGAGTAAATACCGCTATCGAGGGCGAAGGTCTCGACAAGTACGATGTAATGATCGTTACCAGAGCTGAGAAGCCGCTTGAAGACGGACAGCGCGTAAGACTTGAAGACTACGCAGCTAAGTGATCCTGAAGGGATTTAGCAATGAGAATTATCGAAAAGACAAAACAATTCTTTAATTTCGAGAAGGGAAAGATCAAAAGGGGTCTTTTAAAGCTCATTCTCGCCGTTCCTTTCTGGATCGTTGTGGCAGCGCTGGGACTTATAGTATTCGGTGTAGCTAGGGCAGTCTATCTTACCGATACAAGACCTGACCAGTATGTTGCAAAGACCTGGCAGAGCAAAACGGACACCGCTTTCAGACACATGGTCGTTTTCGCAGGCGGTACAAGAGCCAAGGGTGATATTTCCCCTCTCACATATGAACAGGGCGGCAAGTCGATCCATTTAGGCGACCTTCCCCAGATCAGACAGTCTCTGCAGTCATCTGCTGATACCGGTCTTAATTCAGGCAGCAGGAATATTCCCGGAAATGCCAAGAAGCTCAGAGGCTGGGAGGACTGTTATTCGTCAACGGTCAAGTCAAAGATCAGCCCCGTCAGTGTCGTTCAGGGAAAGCGCACAACCGGAGATGCAACTGATGTTGAACTCGTTGCAGTAGGCGGAAACTACAGGGCTTTCCATACATTCAGATATATGTCCGGCGGATTCCTTCCCGAAGAACCGGTAGATACATTCCAGATCGTCATAAATGATGTTCTCGCCTGGAAGTTCTTCCGTTCATATGACGTAACAGGCCACATGGTCGAGATCGACGGCAAGCTCTTTACGATCATCGGTGTAGTAGAGGAGAAGAATACAAAGGTTGCTGAGCTCGCAGGCGAGCAGGACAGCAGGGCGTTCATCTACTTTGGTGCCCTGGGTGCTCTTTACGGCGGCGACTCTAAGAATATCCCGCAGGGCAGCTCTGACGATATGGGCGGAGGCTTTGTTACTGATTTCTCAGAAGGCGGCGGAGGCTCACAGAGCCCTTCCTCCACCAGCACCGATTACGCTATCCAGTGCTACGAAGCAATGCTCCCTGAGCTTGTAAGAGGCGTTGCGATAACCGACTTTAAGAATGCTATGCCCAACTACTCTCTGACAAATCCACAGGTACTTGTAGTCAACGACACAGGAAGATTCTCTGTTACCAGAGTATTGGACACCATGTTCCCTATCGGTGAGACAGAGAAACTGAGGCAGGGATACGAATTCCCTTACTGGGAGATCGCTACGCAGATGACTGAGACAAGGCTCTTCTACGATTATGTGATCGTTGCGGCAGGAATCGTCATTGGTCTTATCGGAGTAGTGGCACTTGCCCTCAAGTTCCGCGCCAAAAAGGCGATCACTCCCGAAGAACTCGAACTTGTCGTACTTGATGTCGAAGAAGTACAGCTTCCGGAAGTAGAGAAGTCACTGGTCCTTAAAGATGATGAGACACATTTGAATTAAGGATAGAATAATCAACGATTTTTACTTATAATTCCCCTTAGGATCAAATCCCGAGGGGAGTTTTTATGAATAAGAGATTAGTTAAGTTAGTATCTGTTCTGCTTATGTTAGCTGTTGTTACAGGCCTTTGTTCGTGTCTGGACGAATTCGATGATTACGATTACGGCTATGGCTACGGCGACGAATCTGAAGATCCTTCGAAAACTACGGCCGGGGCATACGTAAGATCTAATTTCGATGCGGACCGGAATCCTTATTTTTCCACCCTTGCCTCTAAGGAGAAGGATATCTATTCCCAGCTTTACGAAGAACTCTCCAAAGGCAGCCAGAAGTTTGAATGTAAGGTAAGCGGTGTCAGCGCTGACCAGCTCACGAAAGCTATAGATGCTGTGCTTAACGACCATCCCGAGCTCTTCTGGATCGACAACCAGTACGAATACACTTACGATCCTGACGACGGCAGCATACAGGATATCTCTTTTGATTTCTTCGATTTTGCTAATACGCCCGATAAGCTTCAAAATGCGAAAGTGGCATTTGAAAAGGCCGCTGATGACATCCTTGACGGCGCCAGATCCCAGCCGTTTATGGTCGAGCGCGAGCGTGCCATTCACGATTATATCTGTAAGAACACCACATACGATGAATCCGCGCCCTACAATCAGAGTGCCTATTCTGTTATCGTTCTTCACAGATCAGTCTGTGCCGGCTATTCAAGGGCGTTCCAGTATCTCATGAACAGGTCGGGACTTACCTGCTATTACGTCACGGGAACGACTACGGACTCCAGCATAGCAGGGGAAGACGGTGCTCATTCCTGGAACATCGTTTACCTGGACGGCGAGTACTACAACATAGACGTCCTCTGGGATGACACGGCAAGTGAGACCTATGGGGAGCTGGTATACCCCTTCTTTAACCTCACTGACAGTGAATTTATCTATCATGCCAGAGTCGAAATGGCATTAAAGCTGCCTAAGTGCACAGGCACACAATATAAATATTCCAACTATTTCGGAAAGACAGTGGAAGCCGGAGATCTCGTTTTCGAGGACGCGGCATAAAGATATTTGGCTTTGACATTTTGTTTCTTATTATTTTTCTTAGGGGATTTTGTTTAAACCTAAGGCGAATTGTCGTATAATCTACAAATTGATTTATGTATAAACTCACATCCTAGGAGAAGAAACATGAAAGAACTAATGCTTGGAAACAAGGCTATTGCCAGAGGTCTTTATGAGGCCGGCGTAGCAGTCGCAAGTTCGTACCCCGGCACTCCCCGTACAGAAACTACTGAGGAAGCTGCAAAATTCGAAGAGATCTACTGCGAATGGGCACCCAACGAGAAGGTCGCTATGGAGACCGCTTTCGGTGCAAGCCGTGCAGGCAAGAGATCTTACTGCGCAATGAAGCACGTAGGTCTTAACGTCGCAGCTGACCCGCTCTTCACCATGAGCTACACCGGTGTAAATGCCGGAATGGTCATCCTTGTTGCAGACGACCCCGGAATGCACTCTTCACAGAATGAGCAGGATTCAAGACATTATGCCATCGCAGCAAAGATGCCTATGTTAGAGCCCGCTGATTCACAGGAGGCAAAGGACTTCGTTATCGAGGCTTACGATATTTCCGAGCAGTTTGATACACCCGTACTTATCAAGATGTGCACAAGAGTTGCTCACTCACAGTCAGTCGTAGAGACAGGCGAGAGGATCGAAGTAGCTGTTAAGCCTTACGAAAAAGACGCGGCAAAGTACGTAATGGTTCCTGCAAATGCAAAGAGACGTCACCCCATCGTTGAGGAGAGAACAAGAAAGCTCGTAGCATTTGCCGAGGAGTCTTCTCTTAACCGTGTAGAGGAAGGTTCTGATACATCAATGGGTATCATCACATCCTCCACTTCATATCAGTACGTTAAGGAAGTATTCGGAGACAAGTATCCGGTATTGAAGATCGGCCTTATCAACCCGCTTCCCGAGCAGAAGATCAAGGACTTCGCAGCTAAGGTAGATAAGCTCGTAGTAGTTGAAGAACTTGATCCCATCATCGAGACACACTGCAGGACATTGGGACTTGAAGTAACAGGCAAGGAAATTTTCCCTCTGATCGACGAGTTCTCACAGGGCCTCATTGCAACTAAGCTCGGACTTCCCGAGAAGCCCGCATGCAAGCCTATCGAAGGACTTCCCGGAAGACCGCCGGCAATGTGCGCAGGCTGCCCTCACAGAGGAATGTTCTATGTTCTTTCCAAGCTCAAGCTCACAGTTATGGGCGACATCGGATGCTATACATTGGGTGCAACACCTCCGCTCTGCGCTATTGATACGACAGAGTGCATGGGCGCTTCCATCAGCTCTCTCCACGGCTTCAATAAGGCTCTGGGCGCAGATGCAGAGAAGAAGACTGTTGCTGTCATCGGCGACTCCACATTCATGCATTCAGGCATGACAGGTCTTGCAAACATCGCATACAACCAGACAAATTCCACAGTCATCATCCTTGATAACTCCATCACAGGCATGACAGGCCACCAGCAGAATCCTACGACAGGCTACAACCTCCGTGGTGATCCGGCAGGCAAGATCGATCTCGAAGCTCTCGTCCGCGCAATGGGCATCAACAGAGTAAGAGTAGTAGATCCTTATAACCTTGCTGAAGCAGAAGCAGCAGTCAAGGAAGAACTCGCAGCAGAAGAGCCTTCCGTAATCATCTCCAGAAGACCCTGCGCTCTCCTTAAGAAGGTTAAGAGAGGCGAGCCTATCCAGGTCAACCCTGACAAGTGCAAGTCCTGCAAGGCATGCATGAAGCTCGGATGCCCTGCGATCTCCTTCAAGGACGGACATGCTCATGTCGACACGACACAGTGCTTCGGCTGCAAGGTATGCAG
>JAEFBC010000279.1 GCA_016292155.1 Saccharofermentans sp.
TCGTTGAGGTATTCCATTTAGACGTTAATACTATCGGAAAGCAGTTTGCAGATATCCCTGCAGGTCTTCCTCCGTTCAGCGTTGACTTTACGATGTTCACTTTCGAGAACATCAGAGGACAGCTCACAAACGCCGTAACGATCGCATTCCTTGCAGGCGTTGAGTCACTCCTTTCCGCAGTCGTTGCAGACTCCATGATCGGTTCCAAGCACAGACCTAATGCAGAGCTCGTTGCACAGGGCTTAGGCAACATGGCATCCGCATGCTTCGGCGGCATCCCCGCCACAGGCGCCATCGCAAGAACTGCAGCCAACATCAAGAACGGCGGTAAGACACCTATCGCCGGCATGGTTCATGCCGTAACACTTCTTGTCGTAGTCGTATTCCTCATGCCCTACGCCAAGCTCATTCCCATGCCCTGCATCGCGGCTATCCTTTTCCAGGTCGCATATAACATGAGCGGCTGGAGAAGATTTGTTAAGCTCGTTAAGAGCTCACCCAAGAGCGACATCGTTGTCCTCCTTATCACTTTCGCTCTCACTGTTATATTCGATCTCGTCGTAGCTATCGAAGTAGGCGTTATCCTTGCAGCAGTTCTCTTCATGAAGAGAATGAGCGAGGTTACACAGGTTGAAGGCTGGAAGGATTTCGATCCCGAGAACGATCCTGACAGCATCGACTTAAGAGAGCTTCCTGAACACACGCTCGTATATGAGATCAACGGACCCATGTTCTTTGCTACAGCCGGCAAGATCTTGCAGATCTCGCCCAAGGAAGGCACAAAGGCTCTGGTACTCCGTATGAGAAGCGTAAGCACGATCGATGCGACAGCCATGAAGAATCTTGAGATCCTTTTCGAAGACTGCAAGACAAGAGGCGTCCAGCTCATCATGTCACACGTAAACGAGCAGCCCATGAAGGTCATCCGGAAGGCAGGCTTCTACGACAAGCTCGGAGAAGAGAACTTCTGTGCGCATATTGACGACGCTCTTGCCAGAGCCCAGAAGATCGTAGCTCCCGCGCAGCAGTAATTGACACTCGTTCCTTTTGCATTAAACTATTTACTTGTAGGAATAATTTTTTCGAACAGTTTTGCAAAAGGAATAAGGGAAAATGGCTACTCTATGTAAAAACTGCAGCCACGCGCTGGTATTTAATCCGGAAACACAAAAGCTGGAATGTTCTTTCTGCGGAAGTTCATTCAGTGCAGAAGAAGTCGAATCGGAATCCAAGCAGTACAGACAGGACTTACAGGCCGAGTCTATGGATACGGTCTATGGTGAGACCGACGGCAAGTACATGGACTGCTATGTCTACACATGCAGCGAGTGCGGCGGCGAGATCATCATCAACGGAAGCGAATCTTCAACGACCTGCATCTACTGCGGCAACCCCAATGTTGTCTTCAGCAGGATCGCAAGACAGAAGTGCCCTGACTATGTTCTGCCTTTCAGCATCACGAAGGAAAAGGCGGTCTCTATGGTCCGCGAGCGTCTTAAGAAAGGCATCTTCGTTCCAAGCAAGATCAAGAGGATCAAGATCGACTACGTCAGGGGTATCTATCTGCCCTACTGGCTCGTAAATGCCGAATTCTCGGACGCGGTCGTTGTCAGGGGCGAGCAAGGCAGCGGCAAACATTCATCTACTTATTATTTCGGACGCGCCGGAAATATGAATATCAGAAATCTTCCGATCGACGCCTCGAAAATGGTTTCCGATGAGAGCACAGCAAGACTTGAGCCCTTCAGCATGACACTTCTTAAGCCTTTTGACGAAGACTATCTCGCAGGCTTTTATTCGAATGTAACGGATATCACATACAGTGACCTGAGATCATCTGCTCTTAACAGGGCAAAGGAATATTTCGAAGATGAAGCGATCAATGACTGCCATGTGGATAACCCTAAGGTCATTGATTCTTTCCCTTCAATAAAGCTCAGCAACCACATGATCTATGCCATGCTTCCCGCGTGGTTCGTCTCATTCAAATATAAGAATAAGCAACACACGATACTTATTAACGGCGACACCGGCAAAGTCGTGTGCGGAATCCCATGGAACAAGATCCTGTTCTATTCGCTCCTGATAGGACTTGGAATCCTTTTAACGGTCATTGCTTTCTTCGCGTTTAAATATACTCTTCCTATCTTCTTGGCAGGGAGAAGTTCACGTTCGAGCAGCAACAGAGGGAAGCTGATAGCCCTTCTCGTCGCAGGCATAATCGCACTGTTCTCGATGGGTATAAGGAAAGTCATAAAAGTAGTCAAGAACATAAATCTTACTCAGGACAGAGATACGTTCAACTTCATGAAGAAGAGACAGGGGTAATCAAATGGACATATATATTATTGATTTAATAGCACTCCTGTTTGCCGTCGGCGTGGGCTTCGGCTTATCCTGCTGGATCCTTGGAACGCTTCTCGAAAAATCCAACAGCTTCGGTGATAACAAAGGTGACAAACGCTACTACAAAGCCTATGCCAAATTCTCGACAAGAAAAGACAAGCTGACCAATGCCGAGCGCAAGAATTTCTGCAGCTCATATGGAAAGACTATCTGCAGCAGCAGTGATGGTCCCGGCGGCTGGGAGAACGTAAGAAAACTCACTGACGAAGAGATCGCAATGTATGATCATACTTCTGTCGAGGAAGCTTCAAGAAAGCGTGAGGAACACATCAAGGATCTCGAGGACAGTTTCAATCTCTGGGAAAACAGAAATCCCAACAGTAATCTGAAAGGTGTGTTCAGCAGACTTGATGAAGAGGAACAGGAAACCAACAAAAAAGGCGTCTCCAGAAGGTGAGACGCCATTTTATTTAACGATATTTTTGATCCAGATCCCGGACCTGACGAAGAAGAAAGCGATGGTGCATTTTACGATCTCCATTGCGTGAACAAGGAAGAGCATCCATGTAACGCTCATGCTTGTAAAACGGCTCAGGCAGAATGCCAGAGGCACAACGAGCACCCATGTGTAAACGCTGTCAAAGAGAACCGTAAGGAATGCATTTCCGCCTGATCTCATAATGAAATAAGACGCGTGCGTATAAGAGCAGAACGGCATCATGAAAGCGCAGATCAGGATGAAGTTTGTCGCTAAGTGACGGATATATTCTGTTGTGTTATAGAGCATCGGGAAGAACGGTGCGATGCATGCCATGATGACACCGAAGATAAGACCGCACACAACTGTAACACGGCGCATCTGGTAAGCCTTCTTCTTTGCATCCGCAAGTTCTCCGGCACCAAGGATATGTCCCATCATGATGCCTACAGCTTCACCCATCGCAATGAATGCCACGCCCATGAGATTCCAGATCGTGGATTCGATGTTGAGTGCTGCAACGGCATCAAGGCTCCTGAATGAATAGCACTGGTTGATAGTCGTCATGCCGAGTGACCACATTGTCTCGTTGAACATGAGAGGCAGTGCCTTGATGAAGAACTTCCAGACGAGATCTTTGGGGATCCTGAAGTTCGTGAAAGCTCCCCTGATAAACGGGAAAGCAGCTGAATGTTTTCCTGTGTAGATGATAAGGATCGAGAGCTCGACGAATCTGGAGAAGACAGTAGCGATAGCCGCACCTACAGCTCCCAGTGCGGGAAGTCCGAAGTGTCCGTAGATAAGGAGCCAGTTGCCGACAAGGTTTACTGCAATGGCAGCCATCGATGAATACATCGGAACCTTTGTAGAGCCCAGATCTCTTAATGTGCCTGCATAAGCCTGTGTGATGCCGACCGGGATAAGGCTTATGATCATGACATTCATGTAGTCTATGCCGATCTGGAGTGTCTCGGCAGCATCAGCAGGATTGCCTTCTCCAAGAAGAAAAAGGTTAATGAGGAACGGTGAGCCGAACAGCAGGACCAGTGCGCAGATCGCTGAGATCACCGTGTTGAATACGATCTTGAAACGGAAAGAGTAACGGATGCCTTCGTCGTCGCCCTTGCCCTTATACTGTGCAGTAAAGATACCGACTCCGGCAGTGGCGCCGAAGATAACGAGATAGAAAACGAATGTAAGCTGGTTTGCAATGGCAACGCCTGAGAGCGCATTAGTACCGACCCTCCCGATCATGAGATTGTCGAGAAGGTTTACGAAGTTCGAGATGCCGTTCTGAACCATGATCGGTATCGCGATCATCAGGAGCTTCTTGATATAGGATCTGTCTTCCTTAGTACCTGTCATTTTTACTTTTATTACTCTTAAAAATTCAGTCAGTCCGAGAATTTTAGCAAAAGAGATTTGAGTAGACAAGTCTGATATTGGGACATTAATGTTATTTTTCGGGCATTTCAGGGCATTTTTTGCTGTGGCGTATAATTGGTTTGGAAGTTTTTTTGAGAAATTTTCGAAAAATATGTGTGAAACCGGATATGCTCATTCGTCTTATGGGTGAGATCTCAAATACCGAAAAAAGGAAGGTTAGCTAAATGAACAATGAAGCTGTGTTGAGACTTTTCGATACATATGCTGACGACGCGTTCCGTCTGGCATACTCGTATCTGGGCTCAAGACCTGATGCCGAAGATGTTGTTCAGGATGTTTTCGTAAAGCTCATAAGATCCGATATCACTATCACCAGAGGCAAAGAAAAATCATATATCCTTACCATGACCGCCAACAGGTGCAGGGACTTCCTGAAGTCCGCAGACGTAGTCTTCAAAGCACCTTTCGACGATGCGGCAGATGTAGGGTCAGACATCGAAATAGATGAAGATGATACGGAAATGTATGAGGCTGTATCAGAACTTCCGGAAAAACTCAGAGTCGCGATACATCTTCATTACTACGAAGGCTACTCCCTGAAAGAGATAGCCGATATCCTGGAAATCGAGCCGTCCGCAGTATCAATGAGGCTTACCAGGGCAAAGGAAATCTTGAGAAAACGTTTTATGGGAGGTAGCTGCTATGCAGGATGAATACATCAAAGCTATCGAAAAAATACAGATGAATAAAGACAGGAAAATAGAAATGAGAAAAGTATTGGAAAATGAATTGGCTTCTGCTCCTAAGAAGCCCGCTAAGACATCACGCCTCGGCACAGGTGCCAAGGTAGGAATCGCGGCAGCAGCCGTAACATTATCAATGGGAACCCTTATGGCTGTCCCTGCAACAAGAACAGCGATCTCAGCAAGTGTAAGAGCATTCTTCCACATGGAGATCCCCGAAGGCGCAGAAGACGGCCAGACCAAGGAACTTGAAGGCAGAGAAAACCGTGTCATCCCTACAGATGAAGTCGAAGAATCCGTAAAGGAAGAGATCGAAGCAGCTGTATCTTCACAGGACCAGGCAGCAGACGATTACTACAAGAATGTAAACGTAACAGCAGACTACTATACGGATGCGGAACTCAATAAGTATGCAAACTACTATGCACAGAAGGGCTACAACCTCCTGGACATCAGGAAGGATTCTCAGTACGACGATTTCCTTGGCCAGTTCAATACTAACGACTGGTATTCAGATGGGTTCTTTGTAACTTACTGGGTTGGCGACAACGCAACAGGCTACTCCGGTCAGGTCATCTGCTTCAAGGCAACTCCCGACCAGCTCGAAGGCTTCCTTAAGAACACCTACAATTACATCTCTTACGAGCGCAAGGAACACAACCAGTCTGAAGTAGCTTATGACGGTTTCTGGACCAAGACAACAGACTCCGACGGCAACGACGTTTACAAGGCATCCTGGTTGGGACCCGAGCCGGAGATGAGGATCGAACCCTCCGACAGAGCACGCTTTGCAAACTACACGCTCACTTACGATGCAGCTAACCAGGTCGTTGTCTGCACAGTAGAAGCAGGCGGCGGAATCGGCTAAAACTTAAATAAGAGTGCCCTTTATGGAAAGGCCGCTCCGCTGGTTTTGCGGGGCGGTCTTTTTCGTAATGCGCGATGCTCAGAAAAGCTTTGTATTGTTTGATTCAAGCGACATATGCGGCGATCACTGCAACAAACAACTTTTTAAAAGCCAAGTATCTTTGTTTCCGAAATTGGTGACGAAATCGTCCTAAAACGTATCGTTTTTTGGAAACAAGGCCCTCTGTTTCCGAAAATGGTGACGAAATCAGCCCAAAACGTATCGTTTTTTGGAAACAGGATGATAAGCGGATGACTCCAATACCCCACGGTTGAGTTACCCTCAACTGCCCGTTGTTTGAAATTCCGCAGGAACAGAAATACCATATGCTTATAGTTGCATGCAGCGCACTTTCGAAAAAGGAGCAACGCAAATGGGAAACACGATTGGAACCAACATCAAGACATTCAGAAAGAATAA